>DATIGQ010000222.1 GCA_035454605.1 Terriglobales bacterium | reverse complement strand
GTTGCGGCTGTGCGCCTCCTGGAGGGGATGTTTGCTGTGGGGATGACCGGATCGGTCCTGGTGCTGATCCAGACCTTCGTGGAAGACCTGGAGACTCTTTTCCGGAACGACCCCGTACCCCCTACCACATTGACGCCGCACTTGGCTGAGAAGTAGACTCCCCCAGGTTTGACTGACGGCCGCGGCGAGAACTCGCGTGGCCGTTTCTTTTGCGCGGGCCATGTCCGCTTCTGACCAGGCCGTACCTTCGGGTTCTAACCGGGTTCGCATTGTCGTGGCGACCTCGGTGATGCTCACCTTCATCTCCTTCTGGCGGGCCGCGGCCATCGTTCTCAATGACCTCGGTTCGTCGGCCTTCTACGCCGTAGGCATCGCCGAACAGGCCGTCGGGAAATCGGCGCCGTGGTTCATCCTGGGCGTCATGCTGTTCGCCTTCACGGTGCGGGCCGTGTACGTGGAGAGCTGTTCCATGTTCGTGCGCGGGGGCGTGTACCGCGTCGTCAAGGAGGCCATGGGCGGTGGCTTGGCCAAGGTTTCGGTTTCCGCGCTCATGTTCGACTACATACTGACCGGTCCCATTTCCGGGGTTTCAGCGGGACATTACATCGCCGGCCTGGTCAACGAGCTCTTCGCCTATTCCGACACTCACGGTTGGGTACCCCGTGCCGTCCACGAGCTTTTTCAGGGTACGCCCCAAATCAATGAAAACTTCGGGGCCATGGCCTTCGCCATCGCCATGACGCTCTACTACTGGTGGCAGAACACGAAGGGCCTGGAGGAATCGAGCGAGAAGGCGCTGAACGTCATGAAGGTCACCACGACCATGGTGGTGCTCCTGCTGGGCTGGTCGGCACTGACCCTTCTGAAAGGCGACTACCACCTCCCGCCGTGGCCGGTGCCCTCCAACCTGAATTTCAGCGACGAGGCACTCGGATTCCTCCGGCACAGTGAATGGCCCAGGATGTTCGGCCTGTTCGGCATCATGATCGCCTTCGGGCACTCCGTGCTGGCCATGAGCGGTGAGGAATCCCTCGCCCAGGTCAACCGCGAGATCGCCCATCCCAAGCTGCTGAACCTGAAGCGCGCAGCCATCGTCATCGGGATCTACAGCTTCATGTTCACCGGCGTCTGTTCGCTGCTGGCCGTAATGATCATCCCTGATGCCGAGCGTGCTGCCTTCAAGGACAACATGATCAGCGGCTTGGCCATGAATCTGTATGGGCCCACGCTGCTGAAATTGATATTCCGCGTGTTCGTCGTGGTGGTCGGCTTCCTCATGCTCTCCGGCGCCATCAATACCTCCATCATCGGCGCCAACGGCGTAATGAACCGCGTCTCCGAGGACGGCGTGCTCACCGACTGGTTCCGCAGACCCCACCGCAGGTACGGAACCACTTCCCGCATCATCAATTTGATCGTGGGAATGCAACTTTTCACCATCCTGGCCAGCGGCGGCGATGTCTACCTGCTGGGTGAAGCCTACGCTTTCGGCGTCATCTGGAGCTTCACGTTCAACAGCTTCTCCATGCTGGTGTTGCGCTACAAGTACAAGGGCGAGCGAGGTTGGAAGATGCCGCCCAACCTCAGGTTCGGCAAAGTCGAAATCCCTCTGGGACTGGCCAGCGTCTTCCTGGTACTGCTCTCCACGGCCATCGTGAACCTGTTCACCAAGTCCGTGGCCACCGTCGCCGGATTAATCTTCACTGGAGTCTTCCTCACTATCTTCACCGTCTCCGAGAAGATCAACCAGCGCAAGCTGGCCCTCACCGGAAAGCAGATGCGCGAGCACTTCTCGCTGCAGCACGAGGAAACCGTGCAGCGTGAGACCATCGGCATTCGCCCCGGCAACCTCCTGGTGACCGTCCGCGACTACAACACCATGAACCACCTGAAGTGGGTGCTGGAGCGTGTGGACACCAAGGAACAGGATGTCGTGGTCATGGCGGCGCGGCTGGTTACCGGCCCTGGGGGCGGCGAGTACGACCTGACTACCGAGCAGGTCTTCAGCGACTACGAGCAGACACTGTTCACCCGCGCCGTCTCCGTCGCCGAGAGCTACGGCAAGCACGTCTCGCTGCTGGTGGTGCCGGCGCGCGACGTGTGGTCCGCCATCGTGCAGACCGCGAATTCACTGGAGTCCTCGGCCGTGGTCGCCGGCCTCTCCACCAAGATGCCTTCCCATCTGCAGGGCTTTTACCTGGGCCGGGCCTGGGAGGCCATGCCCGAACCCAAGCGCCAGTTCGTGCTGCAAGTCGTCAAGCCCACCTTCGAGGTTGAGACCTACCGCATCGGCCCGCACACGCCTGACCTTAAGACCGAGGACATCCATCTCGTCCACCGCCTGTGGCTCAACATCACCCGCGAGCAGGGACTGGAGAAGCTCCACCACTCGGACATCGTTTCCGCCGCGCTCTCCCGTTTTGCCCGCGACTACGCCGGGCGCGACCGCGACGAAATCCTCAATCTCCTGAAGAAGAAGTGCAAATAGGTTTTGCTAGGTACTCGGTACTCGCAACTATTTGCGCCGATACCTCACAAACTGATGATCCCCCGCTTTCCGGCAGCTCAGCCAGCGCCAGCGGGGCGCGTCCTCTTTGGTGAACCCCGGACCCGCCAGCGACGTGGGCCGCAGCAGCGGCACATCATCGGGCTCGTGGGGTGCAGGTTCCTGTTTCACCGGCACTACCTGCCCCACTTCCAGCGGCGAGATGGTGAGGAACCGCTCGTCCACCAGTCCGGCTTGGGTCAGGTGCCCGTTCAACGTGGGCCCGCCTTCGCAGAGCAGATAGCGCACGCCCAGATCGCGACGCAGCAGCCGCACGGCTGCAGCTAGATCCACCCATCGGCTCCCTTCCACCGTGAGAACGCGCACATGCGGCCGGGCATCGCGCCCTTGCACGCGTTTCGCGCCCTCCTTTGTGGTCAGCAGAACCGCGTCCACCAGTTCACCGTCGAAGGCGCGATAGCCGGTAAGGTCCAGGTCGCCCGACCCGGTGACGAAGATGCAGGTCTCGCGCCCACGGCCCAGCCGCTTGCGCAACTCCGCCAGCTCCGGATTCACGATGCGATACACCGGCCCGCGCGGCCCGTAGTTTCCGGCGGCGCATTCCTCCAGCAGCGTATTCATGCCCACCAGCAGGGCGTCGGCATGGGCCCGCAGCAGGTCCATCAGCCAGCGGTCTTCCTCGGACTGCGCGATATGGAACCCGGAGGCCTGCCGCCCGCGCAGCGACACGATGCCGTCCAGCGACTGCACGAAGTTGGTGAAGAGCCACGGCCGGTCCTCTGGCGCCGGCGGGAAGCCCAGCCAGCCGTAGGAGCCGTAGGCCGCATCCTCCCGCTCCGCGGGCTCGCCTTTGTCGAAAAGGATTTCGAAGGGGCGCATGAACCGATGCAAGATTCAAAATGCAAAAAGAAAAAGTGGCCTAGTTTTGCATTTTGAATTTTGAACTTTGAATTCTGGCTCTAACGAACTCGACCATCTCTCCCGTCACATACTGCGGCGGGCGGATGCGGAACATCGGCCGCCCGGCCACCGGCTTCAGCGACACCTGCTCCCACTGGTACCCGGTCCCGGTGCATTGGTGGACGATCACCGCATCCGCCCGATCCAGGAACTCGCGCGCCGACTCCTTGAAGTCCGCTACGCCCGGATCGAGCACGGTCAGGTAGAGGTCGGGACGCAGGAAGCGCAACACGCTGTTCGATTCCATGATGACGTTTTCCGCGCCGGAGAGCGCCCGGCGCAGGTCCGGCATCCCCTCCGCCAAACGTCCCTGTTTCGACCGCACCCAAAGCGACCGCTTCGCGCCCGCGGCCAGAAAGCGGCAGGTGTCGCCGCGCCCGCCTGCATCCTGTTCCTCGCTGATGTCGAAGATGTGCTCATCCACCGCGCAGCCGCAAGCCTCGCCGTTGACGCTGCACACGCCGTGCCCGTACTGCGTGATCTTCACCGCAGTCCAGTCGAATTCCGGCAGCGCCGCGATTAGCCCCGCGACTACGCTGGTCTTCCCTACGCTCCTGGAATGCCCGCCGATGACTACGAGACACACCGTTCAACTCCGCTTTTGCATCTCTAATTTTTCATTATTACTTTTTACTTCTTACTTTCTTTTGCCAGCTTCGCCAGCGCCGCCAGTTCTTTCAGATACTCCTTGATCGGGCGCGCGGGCGTCCCCCAGAAGACCACGCCCTTGCCGCGGATGACTTTCTTCGATGGGATCCCGGACTGCGCTCCCAGGATCGCCCCTTCCTCGATGCGCACGTGGTCGGCAATGCCCACCTGCCCGCCCACAATCACATTCTTCTCCACTACCGAACTGCCGGAAATCCCGGTCTGCGCGGCAATCACCACGTTCTCGCCGATGCGCACGTTGTGCGCCACGTGCACCTGGTTGTCCAGCTTCACTCCGCGCTCGATCACCGTCGGCCCCAGCGCGCCGCGGTCAACCGTGCAGCCCGCGCCGATCTCGACGTCGTCGCCGATCTCCAGCGTTCCCAATTGCGGAAACTTTTCGTAGCGGCCGGTGGTCTCGTCGCGCACGTAGCCGAAGCCGTCGCTGCCCAGCACGGAGTTGGCCAGCACCGTCACCCGGTCGCCCAGCGTCGTGCCGGAATAGATGGTGACGTGCGCGTCTACGTAGCAGTCCGCGCCGATTTTGACCTTCGACGAAATGCACGCCCCCGGCCCGATGCGCGTCCGCTCTCCGATGGTCACGCTCTCCCCGATTACCGCGTAGGGCGCCACCGAAGCGCCCTTCCCCAGCTTCGCCGATTCGTGCACGATAGCCGTGGAGTGCACTCCTGGCTCTCTTCGCCGGTGCGGGCGGATGAAGCCGGCGGCGCGGATGAACGCCAGCCGCGGCTTGGCGGAAATCAGCAGGGCCTTGTTCGTCTTCACTGCCGCGCCGAACTCTCCCGTCACCACCGCACCTGCCTTCGAAGCCAACGCTTCTTCCAGCAAGGCCTCGGACTCCGCAAATACCAGATCGTCGGCCTCCGCCGCCGGAATCGCGGCCACTCCACCAATCTCCACCGCGGCGTCACCTACCAGCTTTGCGCCCGCTGCTTCAGCAATCTCTTTCAGGCTGTATTTCATGTCCTCTCAGACTCGCCCCAGTGGAGTATATGCCGTTGACTTCCGCTCCTGGCTATTGGCCTTTGGCTGCTGGCTTTTCGGGTTGCCCTCGGTCTTTTCATTAGAAATCTTGAATTTCTGATTTCCTCACTCTAGTAGAGCGAGGATTCTCCCTCCGGCCTGGTCTTCCACCGACGATGCACCCACAGCCACTGGTCCGGATACCGCCGAGCACACTGCTCGATCGCCTGGTTGAACAGCGCCGTGTTGGCGACGGCGTCGGCGTCGTCGTCGCCGGTGCGGACCAGCTTGAGCGGCGCGTCGAAGCGAATGCGGTACTTGCCCAGTTCCTCATCC
>DATIGQ010000221.1 GCA_035454605.1 Terriglobales bacterium | reverse complement strand
TTGAAGTAGCCACAGGGGCAGGGGTTCATGGCGGCGGCCAGCATGAAACGCGCCGGGAAAGTGAGCGACATGGCCGCGCGGGCAATGCAGACGGTACCGTCCTCCAGCGGCTGGCGCATCACCTCGAGCACGTTGCGAGGAAACTCAGGCAGCTCGTCCAGGAACAGTACACCGTGGTGGGCCAGCGAAACTTCGCCGGGCCGGGGCACGACCCCGCCGCCGATCAGGCCCGCGTCTGAGATGGTGTGGTGCGGTGCGCGGAAGGGGCGCGCCGCCACCAGCCCCGCACCCGGCTCCAGCACGCCCGCGACGCTGTGGATCTTCGTGGTCTCGAGCGCCTCTTCGAAGGTGAGCGGCGGAAGGATAGTAGGCACGCGCTTGGCCAGCATGGTCTTGCCGGAGCCGGGCGGGCCTATCATGAGGATGTTGTGCCCGCCGGCACAAGCCACTTCCAGGGCGCGCTTGGCGGTCTGCTGGCCGCGCACGTCGCGGAAGTCCACCACGTGGCGACCGGCCTGGTTGAGCAGGGTCTCGGGATCGACGCGCAAGGGCGTGCCATTGCCGGAATTCAGCAGCCCGACGACGTCCATGAGCGAGCGCACGGGATAGACCTGTACACCGGAAACCACGGCCGCTTCACGGGCGTTGACCTCCGGGACGATGAGGTTGGCGATGCCCTTGGCGCGCGCCGCCACCGCGATGGGCAAGGCGCCACGGACGCCGCGCACGCCGCCATCGAGTGAAAGTTCTCCCACCAGCACCCATTCCGGAAGCTCCTTGCGGATGAGGGCGCCGTAGCATCCCAGGATGCCCAGCGCCATGGGCAGGTCGAAGCCGGAGCCTTCCTTGCGGATGTCCGCCGGAGCCAGGTTGACGGTGATGTGCGTCGGCGGGATGTCGTACCCGCAGTTCTTCAAGGCCGCACGGATGCGCTCGCGGCTTTCGCGCACGGCGGCGTCCGGCAGGCCGACGGTCATGAAGTGATCCTCGCCCAGCTTGATGCCGGAAACGTCCACTTCCACCTCGATAATGGAGGCATCGATGCCGTAGACGGCTGCGCTCAGCGTCTTGAAGAGCATGTGTCCGGCGCGGAATGCGCCGCAAGGGGCCCGTACAGCAGAATGCGGAGTATAGCCCGAGGCGCGAGCGGAGCAAAGCCCGATCGCTTCCATCGCGGCAGCGACGCTGCGCCGCGAAAATCACGCGGCCAGCCCGGAGGCTGGCCGCATGGTCCAAAGACGCTAACGAGCTACGGCGTGGTCACCTCTGCCGTGTTTGAGTAGCCGGAATCGCCGGCCGCGTTGCTGGCCTTGATGCGATAGCGGTACGTCTTGCGCCGGGAGACGCTGTTGTCGGTGTAGGCAGTGGCGCCGGCCACGGGGGTGGCGATGACGGCGAAGTTGCAGACCCCTCGTTTGTTGGTCTGGCAACGCTCGAGGACGAAGTTGCTTTCGTCGCTGGAGTTATCCGTCCAGGTCAGATCGACAAAGCGGCTGTTGCCGGCGCTGCCGGCCACCGCGGAGAGGTTGCTCGGCGCGGCGGGCGGCGCAGGCGGTGGCGGAGGCGGAGCCTGCGTGGTTGCGTCCGCGGTGCTCGAGTAGCCGGAATTGCCGGCGCCATTGAAAGCACGCACTCGATACGCGAACGTAGTGGAATCGCTGAGCCCGGTGTCGTTGTAGGCGTTGGAGTTGGCCGGGAGCTCAACGATCTGGCTGAAGTTGCCCGGATTACCATCGCAGAAGGCGGCGGTGCCGGTGCAGCGCTCAAGGCGGAAGCCGTCTTCATTGTCGGAATTGTCGGTCCAGGTCAGGTTGATCTGGCTGCTGGATACCGCCCCGGCAGAGAGCACCGATGGATCGTTAGGCGGAGAGGACGGCGGTGTGGAGCAGCCCGGGAAGCTGAAGGTGGCGATACGCGTGCTCCAGTTGAACGTGCCGTCGGCCTTCAGGTATTCGGTGGTGTACCAGAAGGTGCAGTCGTCCGCCGCATCCACCGTCATGCTGCTGTAGTCGCCCCAACGGTTCAGGTTGGTAAGTTGCGACCCGGTGCCGTCGATGATGGCGGTCTCACCCTGCATCGTGCCCGGCGGATCTGCCGGGACGCGTCCCGTGTAGCGGATGCTCGGCCGGGTCCCGTTGCCCGAGACGCTGTAGCCCACGGCGATGTTTCCCGCCTGGTCCATGGCGATGCTGCCCATCCAGCGGTAGTCGGTGTCCGGAGCGAACGTTCCCTGCTGGAACAAAACCGGACTTCCGAACGGATTGCGGATCTCGTACCAGCGCACGCCGATGCTGTTACCCGCCACGATGGAATGATTCACCACCAGCGACTCGTGGCCGCCGAGATTGCGATATCCCAGGCGGTACATGGGCCGGTCGCCCAGGGCATCGAGTCTCTGGCTGGTGTTGGGCTGCGGAACGCACGACTGCGCGCAGGCCCGCGTGAATGCAGCCACGGGAATGTTGATGGGGCCGGTCAACGTGGTGTTGTCCGGGATGACGAAATCCGGTTGCATCCGCCACAGGTTCACCGAGTTGGTGCCCAGATTGAAGAACAGGCCCGGGGAGCCGGGCGCCGGCAGGTTGTTCCCGTCGAGGTCGCCGGGCAACAAGCTGGCGTAGGAGGAGCTGAGGTTGTAGCAGATCATCCACGCCGGCTGCCCAATGAGCATGTCGGAGCGCTCGAGCGCGCAGGCGCTGGCCCCCGAGAACAGGATCCCGAACAGGAATCGATTGAAGGTCAAATAGTAGGCGTTGGGCCAAACGCTCAGCTTGGGATAGTCGTTCAGGTCGTCCATCGCCCAGGCATAGCGCCAATAGGGGCCGGTGGCGTCGGAAGTCATGGAAACGGCAACGCACTGGTAGAAAGGCGGACCGTTGAATGCGTTCGCCAGTTGGGTCATGACCCAGCGGTCAGCGATCTGGTCGTACTGCACGATGGGGTCGCCGTCGTTCGTGTCCTGGCAAGGCCCGCCGACGCCGGCCCACAAGGTGTTGCCCGCCGCAGGACCGTACAACAGTGCTCCTGTCGCCTTGTCGAAGACCGCGAACGAAGTGTTCACCCACTGCACGTACTGTGTGGCGCCTACGTCGCCGTTGGTGTCTGGCGGCGCGGAGCTGGGTGAGTAGTTCCCCAGCCCGACTCCGATGCCGTCAAAGCCGAGTCCGCTGGACGTGGCCACGGCGGGGCCCGCCGTATCCTGCAGCGCAGGATCGGGAGCCGGTGCGCTCGGGGCAGCCGGCTGCGGAAATCGGATGGGCATCTCGCGCGGTACCCGCTTGTCGGACAGCGGCGGAATGTTCCGCAAAGGCGGTGAGACGTTGGGCGTTGCCAGGTACACCTTGACGCGGCCAGGAGGTGCCGGCTGCCCGAAGACCGAAACGCAGGAAATCACTACAAATGCCATGAGGAATGCAACCGTAGCGCGGCGGTTCATGCATGACCTCCAAGAAATTGCGCCGTGGGGAGGAAATGCTGGCGGAGGGTTATTACCGGCAGTCTGCGCCCATCCAAACCACTCTGTCAAATGTACCGAGGGCCAGACCAGGGCATTGTCCGGAAGGACAATGGCCGGTAGTACAGGGGGTTCGGCCTCAATGAATCAGGGCGGCGCGGGTATTGGACAAAGTGTTGGTGAGCGATTCGCGCGGAACACTGGTGACAAAGGGCTTGACCAGCCAACTGACTAGGGCGGGGATATCGCGCGTGAGCGACACGGCCTCACATTGCACGTAGACCCCTCCATCACGCTCCTCGAACCGCCAGTAGGAGTTCAGGCGCCACAGGAAGCCCCCGCCGTCATCGACCGGCTTTTCGTGCTCGTCGGGCTCGCCGAAGTTCGCTATCTCGGCAATGCGCGTGGTGTAGGAGCGACTGTGCACACGAGTCGGACTCAACGGGAAATAATGCACGTCGTGCTCCGTGTTCATCACCACCGTCATGACTTTCTTCTTGTAGAAGCGCAGGTAGATCTTGAAGTCATTGCCATTGCGCGCGCGGAGCTTGGAGGCGATGACGTCCGGCTTGTAGTAGCGATAGTGCTGGTCGTAGTCCTGGACCAGCGCCATGGTCTGCTCCAGGCTGACCCCTGGAATGAAGACGACGCCCAGCCAGTGGTGGATGAGTCCGCTGGGAACTTCGATCTCCTTGCCACCATCCAGCGTCTTCATCCGCTCAATGACCACCTGGCCCTGCCGGAGTTGCTGGTACACCGCGCTGCGGCGATCCGTGGGCAGGGTATCCATCCAAAGGAAGGTCTTGTCAGACCCGACCTCGCTGGCAATCCTGGCTTCGGCGAGCCGGATGTAACGGTCGAAGGCGCGAACGGTCTCCGGCTTGAGTTCGACGGCAACGGCGCTGGCGGACAACAGCACTGCAACTAGGAACCCGGCAATCAGACGGCGTGTCTGGGTCCGCAGCCCCGCCATCATGCACTCACGCCTGGCGTGCCTTCGAAGGTAGAGGAGAAACAAGAAGTCAGTATATACATCGCATCCAAAGGCCGCCGTGCTCTTCTCAGGCGCGATACTGTGGCGGGCGCGCGCCGACCAGGCGCAGGTAGACGATGATCTGGCCCCGGTGGTGGGTGGCATGGTCGAGCAGGTAGCGCAGGACGCGACGTTTGGTCATGGGACGCCCGCCGAAAGTCGGCAAGGAATTTTCCAGGACATCGCCGTCCAGACGCAATGCCGCGCGTTCTACGTATCCAAAGTTCTCGTGCAGCTTGGCGATGACGACTGCCTTGGAGGGCACCGATTCCTGGCCCGCCTCGCTGAAGATCTGTGTGGGGTTCGCCTTTTCCTCGATGAACATCTCGTAAATGGCCTGCACGGATTCGGCGATGTGCACCAGTTGCTGCCCGAAGGTACGCATGTCGGACGCGGGACGATGGCTGTAGCGCGGCTCCGGCATGGCTTGCGCGCACTCTACCGTGTAGGCGTGGGACTGGCGTATCTCGTCCAGGAAGTCGGTGACCACGCTGGCGCCGATTGGCGCCGATTGTTGCGTGTCGCGCAGAATGCGCGTCGCTTGTGGCCAGACTTCGGGTACGCAAACAGCGAAAGCAGCGATTGCGGAGGCTTGCATCACCTTTCGGCGCGAAACGGAAACCATCATGCACCTCGTGAGACTGGGGAGGACCTCTCCCCTGTGTACGCCACGGAACCGGGCAAGGTTCCGTGCGATGTCACGGCCCGGATCACGGAGTTCGGCGGCTTCCCAAGCGAAGCATGGCTTGTCGCAATCTGGCATGGCCCGGGAGCAGGCGCATGTACCGCCGCTCGTCGCCAGCCATCTTGGCGCGAATGATCTTGACCAGGTCCCGCTTCTCCTCGCGCGACCACCGTCCGAGGTCCGGAACCAAGGCCAGAACCAGCGCGAAATCCTCGAACGCGCGGCGCTCCATCACCTGCCAGCCGTCGAGCCGAACGCCGAGTCTGCGAGCCATGCGCATGCTCAGACGGCGGCGCATGGTGGCACTGTCTCCGCCGAAATCGCGGGCCATGCGCCGGTTCACCGCGAATCCGATCTGGCGCATCTGGAAGGTGTGCCACGCGCCAGCCTCCGCTTCCGGAAGTTCATAGAAGACGTGCCCCTTGGCCAGCCTTCGAAGCGTGCGCGCGGGCGTACGGTAAGCTGGAGCAGCCGCGATCTTCCTCGCTTCGCGCTCCGCCAGGCCCCGCAGATCCTGCCGCCCTGGCCGGAAGCCCAGCTTCCAGTAGAACCAGAACGCGCCCGAATCGATGGCTTCCTCGTTGCCGTCACCCAGTTGATAGGGATACACGGAGAAGCACCGCAACCCCAAGAGCTGGCGCAGCAGGCGCAGCGTACGCGCGTAGAGCCACGCCGACTCGCCGTCACGGTAGGCGTAGAAGGTGTTGAACCCGATCTCCGCCCACTCGAACAAGCCGATGGCTTCGATGTAGTTGACCGGAACGCCGTTCTTCAACGTGAAGCCGGCCAGGTACGCGCGCAGCGGTAGCCGCCGCTCCGGTTTCAGGCCCCAAAGAAAGATCTGCACGCCCCGACCGACGTCGGCCTGGAAGACCTGTGCAGGATCGCCCAGCGTGGTGCCATAAAGCTGCCGGTAGCGCACCGCCATGATCTCGCGGATCAGGTGCTGCACTTCTTCGCCCCGGCGCCGCGAGAGCCTGCGGACCGGAATCGGCGGAGAAGCCAGTTCGCGGGCGAGAGAAACGTCGCGACGGCGGATCAGCGGTTCCCGGTGATAGAAGACGCGGCCAGGACGCCGCCAGTTGCGCGTGCGCGAGGCCCGCGCGTTGCCCACTTCCCAGCGAACCGGCAACTCGAGCGCGTCGTAAAGTTCGGACTTCTCTTCCCCGCCTAGCGGCAGCCGGTCAAAGCGCTCCAGCAGCCACGCCAGTTCCGGCTGGCGGCCACGCGCGGAACCGAGCCAGGTCCGGTAAGGCACGTCCGCCTCAACGAACGAGTCCTCTTCCAGCAGCGGAAAAAACCGCGACCAGCCAGCCGCCAGGCGCTGCTCCTGCTGGTGCTCATCCCACCGAATCGTCACGCGGCCGGGAAACCGGCGTGCCAGCCAGCGGGCCACGTCGAAGTTGAGCGTGTCCTCCAGCCAGCCTCCGGCGACGCCGGAGAATTGCTCGTCCTGAAACAGCGAAAGGTCGACGTCCGCCGCTCGAAGTGTTTGCACCCGCTGCCAGAAGCTGTTCAGCAGGCTTTCGGTACGGCGCAACACGGTGGGACTGTGGGGATAGGCGCGCAGGAAGAGGAGCGCATCGTGGAAGCGGACCAGCGACTCGGGATCCGGGAACCGCCTGCGACCGAGCGCCGCGAGTAGCCGTTCTACTCTTCCGGCCTGGCCGGCGCCGAATTGGGATTTGGCGTCTTCCAACCGGTGCAGCAGCCGGAGCAGCGTGTCGCCGGGCATCGGGTGGGTTGGTTCTCTAGCGCTCCACAGCCAATGCTACCGAGTTCCCGCCCCCCAGGCAGAGCGCGGCCACACCTTTGCGCGAGTTGCGGCGGACCATCTCATGGAGCAGCGTCACCAGGATGCGGGCGCCGCTGGCGCCGATGGGATGTCCGATCGCCACCGCCCCGCCGTTGACGTTGACTTTCTCCGGATTCAGCCCCAGCTCACGGATCACCGCCAGCGCCTGGACGGAGAAGGCTTCGTTGAGTTCGTAGAGATCGGGATCATCCGGTTTCCACCCCGTCTTCTTCCAGAGCCGGCGCACGCCTTCGACGGGAGCCATCATCACCCATGCGGGATCGACGCCGCTGGTCGCCTGGGCGACGATGCGCGCTATCGGCTCCGCTCCCAATTCCTTGGCGCGACGCGCGCTGGTCACCACCAGCGCCGCCGCACCGTCATTCACGCCGGGCGCATTGCCGGCGGTCACAGTGCCGTCCTTCTTGAAAGCGGGCTTCAGTTTGGCCAGGGCTTCGAGCGACGTGTCCTCGCGCGGGCTCTCATCCTTTTCGAAACGCACGGTCGCGCCCTTCTTGGCGGGAATCTCTACCGGCACCACCTGTGACTGGAAGCGGCACTCCTTGATGGCCGCCACCGCCTTGCGATGGGAGGCCACGGCGAACTCGTCCTGCTCCTGGCGCGTGATCTTGTACTTCTCCGCGACGTTCTCCGCGGTCTGCCCCATGTGGTAGTTGTTGTAAACGTCCCAGAGGCCGTCGTGCACCATGGAATCGACGATCTGCGCGTTGCCCAGGCGATAGCCCTTGCGCGCCAGCGGCAGCAGGTAGGGCGCGTTGGTCATGGATTCCAGCCCGCCGGCCACCACGATCTCGCTGTTGCCCGTCTGGATGGCCTGCGCGGCCAGCGCCACCGCTTTCAGTCCTGAGCCGCAGACCTTGTTGATGGTCATGGCCGCCACTTCGCTGGCCAGCCCGCCGCCCAGCGCCGCTTGACGCGCCGGGTTCTGTCCCAGTCCGGCGGAAAGCACGTTACCCATGATGCACTCGTCGACCTGCTGCGGATCGAGCTTCGCGCGTGAAACCGCTTCGCGCACCACGATGGCGCCCAGTTGCGTCGCGCTCAGATCCGCCAGCGAACCCTGGAACTTTCCTACCGCGGTGCGGCAGGCAGAGATGATGACGATATCGTCCGAGGTTGCCATACAAGATTCTCCGTGGGCCGTCGCCCGATCTTCAATTATAGACGCGTGCGCGAACACGACGATGCAAAACCCGGCAGGCTTCGGGCAGACTTGGAAAGCCGATGACTCGAGGCCCCGCCGGAAAATCGAAGAGGGGCGACTCCGGCGGCGTCGGCGCCGCTTCGTACCTCCGATTTTTTTCTTGACATCAATTCGCATTGACCCTATACATTCAAACAGTGCAACGGAAGAGCGTTGCGAATCTCGCAAGAGAGAAAAGGGAGAATAGAGTCCAAATGGCAACCAAGAAGAAAGCCAAGAAGAAGAAACACTAACGAGTTTCTTCGGAACGAAATGGGGACGCCTCGCGGCGTCCCCTAAGTTTTTTGGGGATCCCCGTTACGGTTTCTTGCCTTGCTCTTCATCCGCAGTCGCTTCCAGCTCCAGCAGCATCTGCCCGGCGCCGTTGCCCGCCAG
This sequence comes from Terriglobales bacterium, assembly GCA_035454605.1. Lineage (NCBI taxonomy): Bacteria > Pseudomonadati > Acidobacteriota > Terriglobia > Terriglobales > Terriglobales bacterium. Next base: position 4,287 of record DATIGQ010000221.1, on the reverse strand, counting down.
GGACTCTACCCGTGTCTCCAGGCGCTCCAACTGGCGCGAGCCCTCGTCGAAGCGATCGGCTGCGTTCTTCAGATGTTTGCCCAACGTGCCGTAGCCATCGCTGAATTTCCCCAGCTCCACCTGTAGCGTATCGATCTGCCGCAGGATGGACTCCGCGCGGCGGCTGATCTGCAACCCTTTCAGCCCGATGACGATGGTCTGCAGGTAGGCATAGAGCGAGTTGGGCGAGACGGGAAACACCCGGCGTTCGACGCAGTACTCGTGCAAGTCGTTGCCTTCTTCGTCGCGGATGATGGCCTCGTAGTAGACGTTCTCGGCCGGGATGAAGGCGAGCGCGAAGGGCAGCGTGCCGTCCGCCGGACGGACGTATTTGCCCGCGATCTCATCGATGCGCCGGCGTACGTCGCGCAGAAACTCCTTGCGCGCCGCCTTCTTGTCGGCATCGTTCGCGCCTTCCGCCATGCGGCGGAAGTTCTCCAGCGGAAACTTGGAATCGATGGCCACCATCCCTTGGGGAAACTTGAGCACGGCATCGGCGATGTCGCCGGAGGGGAAACCGTACTGCATCTGGAACTGGTCGCGCGCGAAGACCTGCGCCAGCAGCGCCTCCAGTTGGACTTCCCCGAAGCCGCCGCGCAAGCGGGGCGCGGAGAGCGCCCGCTGCAGGTCGGTGAGCGACCGGGACATCTCGGAAAGACTCCGCGCCTGCTCGCTCATCTCTCCGATCTGCCTCTGCAGTCCGGCAAAGGCGGACTGCACGTTGGCCATGCGGTCATTCACGGCCTTGGAAGTGGCGGACATCGCGCCCACGTTCTCATTCAAGCGCTGGGCCACGTTCTGGTTGAGGGCGTCCAGACGGTTGCCCACCTCTCCCGCCACTGTGGAGAGCACCGTGTTCACGCCCGCGCCCACCGAGGAAAGCTGTGTGCCGAAGTTCTGCAGGCTGCGATCGGTGGTTTGGCGCAACACGTTGAGCTCCTGGCGCAACTGCGCCATCTCCGGATCGGCTACGCCGGGAGCGCGGCGAAACAATAGCACCAGCAGCACGACCACCCCGACAGCCAGGATGACGACAGCGGCCTCAAGCATCACTGCACCCCCGCCGGCGCGGCTGCTTCGGCCCGGAACAGGCGCTCTTCCGTCGCCGGGCACAGCGAACGATACGGACACCACCTGCAGTGGAATCCCGGCTTGGGGCGAAAGTTCCCCGTTTCAATGCCCTCCGCCGCCTTTTGGATTTCTTCCATAGCCTCGTCCAATGCCTCAGAATCCCGCATGGTCACGACACCGGCGTTCGTCTGCAAGTTGTAGAAGACGATCTCTTCCGGCTCGAGGTCCCAGGCGCGCTCGGCGGCCAGCGCGTAGATGGAAAGCTGCAAGCTGTCGTCCGCGTCTTCCTGGGACCGGGGAGAACCGGTCTTGTAGTCCACGATACGCGCTCGGCGTCCGGCAATGCGATCCAGCCGGTCCACGCGGCCGCTGACGGCGATGCCGTTCAGCTCGATGCGGAACGTTCGCTCCGTATCGAGCACATCCGGAGCAGGCTGGGCGGCGGCTTGCTCGAAGAAGCGCGTCAGCTGCTCGACGCCTTGCTTCTCATACAGCTCGCGCTGCAGCGGATCTTCGAACTTGGCTTTGCCCAGTTCTTCGCGGAAGCGCTCCAGCACCCACGCGCGCTCCGGTTGCTTCCCGCTGCGCACGGCGTCGTAATAGTTCTTGAGCACGGTATGCATGACCGCCCCGTATTCCATGGCGGGCGCGGGATCGCCGGGGAGGTTCCAATCACGCTCGATCTTGAATCGCAGCGGGCAGCGCTTGTAGGTCTCGATCCCGGAAGCGCTGAGCGCGGCCTGCTCCAACCGCACTCTGGGCGGCAGTTCGATCCAGGGCTCGATGGCGGAACCTGCCGCCGCCTGGCCGAACAGATCCACCTGCATCTCGCGCGCGTGGCGCAAGTGAATCCGGTGGCGGATGGATCGGTCGTCGTGGAGGCGCCGCAGATATTGCGCCGGCACCTTCTTGCCGCCGCCCACCTGCGGGCCGAACAGCACCAGGGAGTTCTTCGCCCGCGTGGCGGCTACATAGAAGATGCGCAGCTCTTCTTCATGGTGGAGTTCCTTGCCCTCCAGCGGCACCGGAGCGTGGGCGCGAGACAGCTCGCGCGGAAACTCGAACAGCGGAGCACGGTAGCTGACCGGAAACGAGTTCGATACCACCCGCACCACATAGACATGCTCGAACTCCAGGCCCTTGGCCAGATGCACCGTCATCAGGCGTACCGCATCGCCTTCGTCACCCAGGGTGGTGCAGACTTTGCCGCCGGCCTCGACGAAGTAGTCCAGGTATTCCAGGAACTCCCCCGGTGTTCGCGTGACTGTGATGGGCTTCTCGATCCATTGCGCCACGAAGTCCCGGAAAGCGCGCACCGGTTCCGAGTCCGCTTCCAGATGAAATCGCCGCAGCACAAACTCGAGCAGCTCCGGCAGGGCCGCGCCGCCTGCAACTTTCCGCCGCACATCCTCGAGGGCTACCAGCACTTCCCCGCCCCCGGGCTGCCGCCTCAGGATTGCCTGCAGGTCAGGCTTTCGGCCGGCGGTTGCCAGTTCTTTGCGCAAGCGAGGACCGTCGATGCCGAACTGGGGAAACGCCGCCACGCGCAACAGGCTGACTGCATCCTGTGGGAGATCTGCGACCCGCAGGACCGCGAGCAGGTCGCGGATCTCGGTGGTGTTCAGCACATCCACGCCCTCCACCGCCACCGGCACCTGCTGGGCCCTGAATTCGGATACCAACGCGTCGCGATGCGACGCCACGCGGTAGAGCACCGCAAAGTCGCACCACCGGCCCTTCAGCTTGCTCCTTCGCTCGGCAATCGTACGGACCACCTCATGGGCCTCGTGAAGTGCGTTGGGCGCCAGGACGAGCTCGACCGGCGACTCCCCCCACGGCCTGCCCTCCATGCGCGTACGGTCTTCTCGCGCCGATTGCAGGGGTTCTCGGACGAACTCCAGGGTTGCTCCGGCAGCGCGCAGCGGCGGCGGGTTCCGCTGGATGGCCGAGAAGGCGCAGTCCAGGATGGACTGCGTGGAGCGCTGGTTCTCTCCCAGCGGCAGGACCCGCGCGCCCGGGAAGCGGCGCAGGAACTCTTCGAAGGCGGCGCTCGAGGCTCCCCGGAAGCGATAGATGGCCTGGTCCGGATCGCCTACGGCGCAGACATTCTTCTCCTCCCCGCCCAGTAGCTGGGCCAGTTCGATCTGCGCCACGTTCGCGTCTTGGAACTCGTCGATCAGGAGAAAACGCGCCCCTTTTCGCTCTTCGGCCAGCAGAGCCGGATCCTTCTCCAGAAGCTCCACAGCCCCGGAAACCATGTGGCCGAACAGGCCGAAGTTCTCCTCCCTGAGCATCTGCTCGATCTTGCTGTAGACGCGGGCGATTTCCTCCGAGCGAGCCAGGATCTCCTCATCGCTAATTCGCTCGGTGTCGCGCGGCATGGTGATCCGCGGCAAGGGCAGTTCGCCCGCCCGCAACCGCGCCACGTAACGCTCGTAAGCAGCCGCATCGACCCGGTCGTCCAGGCAACGCTCAAAGAAAGTAATCAGGTGGTCGAGGAACTCGCCCGGACGCGCCGCGCGCAGGAAGCGGTCGAGTGGCAGTTCGCGCAAGCGCCTGCGCAGGAACACCCACAGGTCCTCTTTGAACAGCAGATGGAAGCCCCGCTCGGTGCGCTGCAATATGCCGTTGCCCAGCGCGTGGAAGGTGCAGGCTCGAAGACCGCGGGCCTTCGCAGCCCCCAGGCGTTTCTCCACCCGCACTCGCAGCTCGCTGGCGGCATTCACCGTGTAAGTGACGGCCAGGATCTCTTCCGCGCGGACGTGTCCTTCTGCGATGAGGCGCACGACGCGCTCCACCAGCACCGTGGTTTTGCCCGTGCCTGCGCCGGCCAGGATCAGCAGGGGACCGTGCACGTGCTCGACCGCTTCGCGTTGGTTCCGATTCAGGGAGACTTCCACAATCGTTTGCGGGACCGCCTGACCGCATTATGCGGGAGTGGGGTGCGGGCAGCAACTCCCGGAAATGGTGCAGTGGCAAGGCCGACGTCAGGCATTTTCTGCCCGCGCCAGCACGAGCGCCGCGATGGCCGCGGTTTCGGCGCGCAGGATGCCGGCACCCAGCGAGGCCCGGGTCCAGCCGGCATCATCGAACTGGCGAAGCTCTGCTTCGGTCCAGCCGCCCTCGGGACCGACGGCCAGCGTGATGACGCCCGTCCCGGCAAGCGCGTCCCGCAAT
>DATIGQ010000220.1 GCA_035454605.1 Terriglobales bacterium | reverse complement strand
AGGGGTCGGTCTTCACGCGCAGCACCGGGTCACCGGGGCGAATGACGCGCGGGCGCAGCAGCGCGCGCGGCGCGGCCAGGAACGATGTATAGGGGGTGACGAACTTGTACTTGCGGGCCAGGCGGACGATCTCGTCTATGGACTCACGGTCCTCACCCTCGCGCTCGATCTTTTCCAGCAGCGCGTCCACGCGCCGCCGCGCCCACAGGCGCGGCAAGTGCGGATGGTCGACGTTGCGCTCGGGCAAGGCGGCACTGGCGCGCATCTCCAGCGGCGCGCCATCGCGTGTTCCGCGCACGGCAAACTCCGCCTTCGGCATCGGACGCCGGTATTGTCCGATCCAGGCGGCCACCGAGCCCGCGTACGGCGCTTCGTCGAGCGGGTAGGTCAGGTCGAAGTTCGATTCCGGGGCAGCGCTCAGTTGCAGACCGGCCACGGGGCTGCGCCCGATCTTGGAAAGGAACGCCTGCAACTTGAACTCGATGGGCTCGGTGGAGCGCGCCCATTCCAGAACACCGTCGTGGCGCGCCAACAGACGCAGCAGAGGCAGGTTGGCGTCGTCGCCAACGGCAAAGACGAACGTCCGTGGACGCTGCGCTTCCGGCAACTCTCGCCACTTCTTCTCATAACCCGCCGCCAGCCGAGCGTTCTGTATGGAGCCGCGCGTAGCTCCGCCGTCACTGAACAACACCAGGTAGCAGTTGGTTTCACACGCCGTGGTCCCGGTCTTTTCTGCGGCCGACCCGGCTCGCTGGCCGGCTAACTCGCCGAGCGCCGCCCCGAGGGCGCGTTCCATATTGGTGCCGCCCCGGATGTAACCGGACTTGACGAAGGCCAGAGCCGCCTCCACGTGCGCCGGCTCGGCTGCCACAAAACCTGCCGACCACGGCGTCAACTCCGTGTTGAACACCACCAGGTTGAAGCGGTCGGCAGGCCGCAACCCGCGCAGCAGCGCCTCCAACGCCTGATAGCTGCGGTCCAGCTTCTCCCATTGCATGGAGAGCGAGGTGTCGAAAAGGGCCAATACGGTACGGGGCTTCCCGGGCGCATCGGCCGCAGCCGCGCTGCCCGTCCCCAGCACGGCCGAGGCTTCAAAGAAACCGGGCTCGTTGCCTCGGGGCTCGGGAGCGGTCACGGTCGGCGGCGGCGTACCCGGCACGGGCTCACGATACGTCAGGATTTCGAGGCGATCGGTCTTCGCCGGATCCACTGCGTAGCGCACCGCGAAATCCTCAGTGAAGGTGACGTTGCGACCCTCGAAAGTGCCGCGTACCAGGTTCGGGGTGCGCTCCTTCACCTGCAGGGGATAAGTTGTGCCCACCAGTTGAAAATCGCGCACGGCATGTGCCGAGCGCAGCTCGAAGTCGATCCGCAGGCGGCCGGCGACCTGTGCATGGTAGGCGTCCGGCCGCAGTGGAATCGCAAAGTACGACTCCAAGCTCTCCACCGGGATGGTTTCGTGGTACTCGATCTCCATGCGCTTGGTGCCGTAGGCAGGAATCGGAACGATCTTGGCGCTGAACACGGCTGTCCGCCGCGCTTCGTCCGCGCCGCGCTCGCCCACCTGCAGCAGGCCGGGGTCGATGGACTGCCACTTCAGGTTCTCGTAGATCTCGCCCGCCCTCTTGCGCTCCAGAATCACCCCCGGGATGCGCGTGACCCCGTCCCAAACGGCAAAGTCGGAGACCGTGGCGCGCGCGGGCAGCGCGAACAGGTACTCCCCTTCGAGGATCGAGCCCTGGTGGCTGGCAAAAATCTGCCGCACCTCCACGCGAGCTACGCCGTTATCGATGACCACCGTGATTTCCATCTCTTCCAGGGAGAGAATCGAAGGATCGGGCGCCGGCTTGTTGGAAGGGATGAGCACGCCCGCATCCGCGCGAGCGGGCGCCCGCATGACTAGAGCAAGCACCAGCAGCAACGACACGACCCCGAGCGCGCTCGACCGGCGACTCACTTCAGCAATTCCTCCTCCCGCGCACGTACCAGGCCGTTGTCGCTGCCCACGTACAGATAGCCATCGTGCGTCGCAAGCGCCGTAACGTTCACGGAAGGCAGCCCGCTTGTCACCGAAGACCAGCGCTCGCGCTGCCGGTCATAGACCAGCAAGCCACGGTCGAGCGTGCCGACGTAAACCCGCGTGGGCGTAACCAGCATGGCGTTGGGGTTGACCTCGAAATCCGGCTTCAGGTCCGCAAAGCTGTGCCAGTGTCCGGATTCGTCCAGACGCAGAACCCCGGAGCCGTACGTGCCCACCAGCCACTCATCGCCCAAGGAAACGATAGCCGTGATCCAGTTGTGGCGGAGGCCGGAGTTGGCGGTGGTGAAGTTGGCGCGCACCAGCCCGCTTTCTACGACGGATAGCCCTCCCAGTGTGCCCACCATCAGTTGGTTGCCCCGGGCCGCCAGCGCGTAGGCGTGGTTGTTTACCAGGCCGTGGAAGGCGTAGAGGCTGCGGGCGCCGGCGCCGTCGAGGAAGGTCAGGCCGGCAGGCGTAGCCACAGCCATGCCGCCGGGGTACAGGGCGACGTCCGTGACGTGATCGGCAATCAATCCTTCCGCGCGGCCCAGGACCTGGCGCTGGCGGCCGGCCGCATCGAACAGCACCAGGCCGTTCGCGGTCGCTACCGCGATGAGGTTCCGCTCCGGGTCCGGCACAATCCGGTTGACGCAGAAGACGCGCTCGTTGTCGACGTGGTTGGCGTGCTGGCCGCTCGCGTCCAGGATGTCCAGCCCGCGATCGAAATAGCCGACCCAGAGCCGGCCCGCCGGGTCGAAGGCTAGAGCAGCGATGTTGCGGTCGGCCAGGAGCGCTGCTTCGCGCCCCAGCACTCGCTGCCAGCCACCGCCCTTTTTCAACGCGTAGAGTCCGTCGTCGGCCAGGGCGTGCAACACGCCTTCCAGCTCCAGCAACCGTCCCACGGCGCCCGGTAGCGGCTCTCCCGTCTGGCGCAGCGAGCGTGGACGGCGCTCGGCCAAAGGCACCTCCACCGTGCCTTCTTCGAGCGTTCCCACTACCAGCCGTTCACTGCGCACCATCAGGCTGCGGGCGAAGAAACCGGACGCGAGCCCACGATGGAACCGGCCGCCGCGAAACTCGGCCACGCCGAGAGGCGTCCCCACATAAACGGATTCGCCCCCTGCCGCGATCGCCGTCACTCGCAGATCCGGCAAACCCTCGGCTTCCGCGAAGCGTTCGATCTGCCCGGCGTGCCAGTGCACGACGCCCTGATCCAGCGTTCCCACCCAAAGGCTCGCCTCGTCACCGGCAAGCGCGGTGACCTTCAGCCCAGCCAGACCCGGATGGAAGGGCGCCAGGGTCTTGCCGTCGTACACCAGCACTCCCTTTTCTGTTCCCAGCAGCACGCGTCCCGAGCCCACTACCTGCACAGACGTCAGCTTGCGGTGGAGCGAATCTTCGGGAAGCAGACGGCGAAAACTGCGGCCATTGAAGGCCACCAGACCGGCACCCGCAGTCGCCAGGAACAGCTCGGGCTCGGCGGAATCGATGGCCGCTCCGGTGGTCAACGAAACGATGGGGGCGGGCGGCAGTTCCTGCCCCACGCGGTAGTGCGCCACCACTTGGCCCTCCGGGCCGTAGGCGAGGAGTCCGGCAGGCCCGGCTATATAAAGGAGGCCGTGGTAGGAAGCGGCGTCCGTAAAGACGGCGGGGGAACTGACCCACTCCACCACTGGTGAGGCCGCTGGCTCCAGGGGCGAAACGGTGAAGCGCAGGCGCCCTTGCTCAGCTACCTGACCGGCGGACTCCTGCAGCGCCCGCCTCGCCTGCCATAAGGTCAGGGCCACGGAGACGGCCAGCGCCACCGCCACTACTACCGGCAGTGCGATGCGCCACAGCCTGTTCACAGAATCAATCCCCAGAAAACCAGCGACTATACATCGGCATTGGAGCGAAGGAAAGCGTGCTTTGTTCCCGCGCCGCACACCGCAGTCATTCGCTGTATTGCGGATGGATTCACGGCGTTCCTCGAGAGTTGCACGATTTCACGGCTACCTCAAAAATTTCAATTTTGTCCGGAAAAAAGAACAGAAACTTGGCATCTCGGCAAGTCAACGCATGACTCAGGCCAGGATCAGCGGATGGCTTTTGACCAATAGCGAATGGCATTCGGCGAAGCGCATTCAGAAATGCGCCTTGCTATTTCGACAAGACAACAGCCCCTTTATCCTCTCCCTGCGGCCGCCATCTGCCTCAGCTTGAACCTCTGGATCTTCCCGGTGGCCGTTTTGGGCAGCTCGGGCAGAAACTCCACCCAGCGGGGGCGCTTGTACTCCGCGATTCGGGAGACCACGAACTCCCTGATTTCCGTTGCCAGCACTTCCCCCGCTACAAAACCCGGACGGAGGGAGACGTAGGCCGCGGGCTTGATGAGCCGGTCCTGGTCCTCCCGCCCGACCACGGCCGCCTCCAGTACTGCCGGGTGCTCGAGCAGGGTGCTCTCGATCTCCACCGGGCTCACCCAGATGCCGCCGACTTTGAGCATGTCGTCGGAGCGGCCGGCATGCCAGAAGTAACCTTGCTCGTCGCGGCGATACTTGTCCCCGGTCCGCAGCCAGTTTCCCTCGATGGTGGCCTTGGTCTTCTCGTGCTGGTTCCAATAGAAGGCGCAGATGGAATCGCCCCGGACAAGGAGGTGGCCCACTTCTCCGTCGGGCAGATCACGTCCTTCCTCGTCCACGATGCGTGCCTCGTACCCGGGGATCACTTGGCCGCTGGACCCCGGTCGCGCCGCTCCCGGGCGGTTGGCGATGAACATCTGCAGCGCCTCCGTGGAACCGATGGCATCCAGAATCTCGACCCCGAAGCGCTCCCGGAAACGATGGTAGAGGGCGGCAGGCAGCGCCTCCCCGGCCGAGACTGCATGCCGGACACCGGAGAGATCAAAGTCCGCGCCCTCCCTCCGGTGGGCCAAGAGCATGGCGTAGTTGGTGGGCACGGAGAAGAAGAGCGTCGGCCGGTGGCGCTCGATGACCTCATACACATGGGCGGCGATCGGCGGCCCGGGCCACAGGATGCTGGTGGCTCCGACCGAGAACGGAAAGTACAGGGCGTTCCCTAATCCATAGGCGAAGAACAGCTTGGCCACGCTGAAACACCGGTCTTCCGGGCCGATGTTGAGGATCTGCCGGGCATAGAGCTCGGCGCACACCACCATGTCGTGATGAAGGTGGACGCAACCCTTAGGTGATCCGGTAGAGCCCGAGGAATAGAGCCAGAACGCGGGTTCGTCCTTGCAGGTGGCCGCGGGCTCGAAGTCCGGTGAATGCGCCGCCATCAAGTTTTCCAGGGAAGGCATGCCGGTGCGCGCGGGCCCGACGACCACTACTTGCTCCAGGTATCGCAGCCGGTCCCGCGGGATGACCTCGATCTGCGGCAGCAGCGCCTCGCTCACCATGATGACGCGCGCCCGGCAGTCGTTCAGCAGGTGTTCGTAGTCGTGGGGTTTCAGCAGGGTGTTCAGCGGGACGGCTACCGCGCCCATCCGGATGGCCCCGAAGAAACCGTAGGCGAAATCGGGAGTGTCGTGAAGCAGCAACGC
>DATIGQ010000219.1 GCA_035454605.1 Terriglobales bacterium | reverse complement strand
CTAGAGCCGTAGGACCGAGCAGCACGAGCTTGTCGCGGAAGGTGGCGGCCGGCACGCTGCCTTCGATCACGTCCACCATGGAATAGTGAGGATAGGTGCCGTAGGCCCCGGCATAGTTGATGAGCACCGTACTGTCCAGACGGGGTCGAAGGGTGTAGGGGCCGAACTCAATGCGTTCCAGACCGGTATCTGCGATATGGGCGACAAGGTCTTGATCCGGGATCTCCAGGCCCTCGCGCACAACCTGGAAAGCCAGCGAGGGATACCAGTCCAGGTCCTGGTAGCGGATGAGCAGGGGGGCGCGACGCATAGTTCCGTCGGCGTCGGGATCGTTGTTGATGAAGCCGAAAGACCGCGCGGCCTCCGCCAACGGCACAATGTTGGCCTCGACTGCCGAGGCCACCTGGCCGCCGTGCTCCGCCCAAGCCTCGCCCATGTTGAAGGCGACGCCGGTCTTGAGCGGGTGCACGTTGGGAAACGCCTCACCCCATGCCACGTTGAAGTAGGCCTCGGCGGCTTCGGGCGAGACGGCTTCGGCGCGCTCCGGGCCCAGGAACACGTGCCCCAGGATGACGTTGCCGGCGCGCTGCATGCTTTCCGCCAGCAGACGGTCGTTGTCACTCGAGGTGCGAAGCGCGGCGATCTTCTGGCGCACCGGTGGCGGCGCGTTGCTGCCGACCTCAGTTTCGAGACGCGTCAGAGCTTCGACAGCGGAGTTCTTTTCCGGGGTGGGGAAAGCCACGTCAAAGGCCACCAGCCGGGCGCCATCCTGGTGCAGGCGGTCGATGAGGCGGGCGTAGGCGCTGCGCGCGATGGGGTAGGCGCCGATGCGCTGCAGCGTTTTCTCATCGATATCCACGATGACGATACGCGGGTCAGGCGGGCGCGGGGCGCGCAGGTTGAAGCGCGCGTCCAGCGAACGCAATTCGATGTGCTGCACGAAGGCGAAGCCGGGACGCGGATCGCCGCTGACGTTGGCAAACGTAAAGACCAGCAGGCCGGCCAGGGTCACGGCCAGCGAGATGGCCAGGCTCACGTGCCGGGCGGGCAGAGCGGCCAGACGGGCGACGAGTTGGCGCAGCAGGTTCACGCGCGGTGATGGGAGTTTTTATCACGGGAGGGGAGGAAGGCGGCAGGATTTCCCGCAGGCCTCATCCCGAAGTAGAGATTCCTCGCTTCGCTCGGAATGACAAAGCTACCGGAATCTACTGCGGTGGGTTCTTGATTTCTTCCAGGAAACGGTCGCCGCGGTCATGCTCGGCGCGCTTTAGGCCCTTGCGCAAGACTTCGGCGGCGTCGAGAGCGATGGGAAAACCGGCCAGCTCCTGGGCGGTGAGCCAGCGGGCTTCGGCGGCGTCGCCTCCGGCCTTCAGTTCGCCTGAGACGGCACGGCAAAGGAAGTCGAGAAGGACGAAGTGGTACTGCACTTTGCCTTCGGCATCGAGCGTGATGCGGTCGAAGACCTCGAGCAATTCGCCCACCTGCACCGTGAGCCCGGTCTCCTCCCTGGCTTCGCGGACGACGGCGGCTTGCAGAGTTTCGCCGGCTTCGATCAGGCCGCCGGGGATGGACCAATGGCCTTTGAGCGGTTCACCGGCGCGGCGCACTACGACCACGCGGGCTGCATCCACGATGACCGCACCCACACCGACCAGGGGACGCTGCGGGTAGGCGCGATTCATGCAGGCAGGTGGCTTGGGTGGGGGCTCAAGTGCGCCCACCGGAGGGGGCCTGGACCATCTCTTTCAGGCCGGCGGGACGCTGCTCTTCCGGCGGCCGGCGATTGGGCATCAGGATGCGAAAAACGCCCAGCAGGGCGGCATAGCCGCAGAGGACACCCAGGGCCAGCGCCCACAGGATGGTAAGAAACACCGTGCCTGAAACCAACAGAGTGCGCATGTTCTAGTTGCCAGTACCCCGTTGCCAGTTGCCAGCGGGCCCCTTTGCAGCTTTAGACCCCGAACGAACCCGGAAGGTTGCCGCCATCATTTCTTCTTCTCCGCGTTCCAGATGGAGCGCGAAATGGCGCGTCCGCAGAAGGGACAGAAGTTCATAGGATACACGTTCGGCCGCGAATCGGCGGAGCGAACCGCGTAGTCGGAATCCACCTCGTTCAGCAGCCTTCCCTCCATGCGGGAGCGCGGGGCGTTGACGATGGCTTCGCCATCCACGGCGTCCTGCAGCATCTGGCAGCAATGTTCCATGCATGCGAGTACCGAGTACCCAGTACCCAGTGAAAACCATCCAGCGCTCGGGGGAACGTCCAGCACTACTCTACCCGCGTTGACCGGCCGTGGTGTTAACAAATAAGATACACGCGTAGCGTTGTGCGCGGCGCTTTCTGAAGCTGCCTGTACGGCGCCGGTTTTGTTCATGCCTATCCGGGAGATCACGGTCCGCGGCGCGCGGCAGCACAACCTCAAGAACATCAACGTCACCATCCCCCGGGGCACGCTGACCGTCATTACCGGGCTGAGCGGGTCGGGGAAGTCCTCGCTGGCCTTCGACACCATCTACGCCGAGGGGCAGCGGCGCTATGTGGAGACGCTTTCCGCCTACGCCCGGCAATTCCTGGACCAGATGGAGCGGCCGGACGTGGACGCCATCGACGGCCTTTCGCCCGCCATCTCCATCGAGCAGAAGACCACCAGCCGCAGCCCGCGGTCCACGGTGGGCACCATCACCGAGATTTACGACTACCTGCGGCTGGTGTACTCGTCGGTGGGCGCGCCGCACTGTCCGCGCTGCGGGCGGGCCATCTCGCGCCAGTCGGCGGAGCAGATCGTCGAGCGAGTGATGGCGCTCAAGCCGGAAGAGCGGGTGATGATCCTGGCTCCGCTGGTGCGCGGCCGCAAGGGCGAGTTCAAGAAAGAGCTGGAAAAGCTGGCGCAGGCGGGGTTCACGCGGGCCCGCATCGACGGCGAGTTGCGCAGCCTGGACGAGGAGATTCGCCTGGACAAGCGGCGCAATCACACCATCGAGGTGGTAGTGGACCGGCTGCTGGTGAAGGCGGGGATCGAGCGGCGCCTGGAGAACGCGGTGGCCATCGCCATGAAGCTGGCGGACGGCCTGGTGCAGGTGGCGGTGGTGGACGGCGAAGAGCATCTCTACTCCGCGAAGATGGCGTGCACGGTGTGCGGCATCAGCGTGCCCACGCTGGAGCCGCGGCTGTTCAGCTTCAACAGCAAATACGGCGCTTGCCCGGAGTGCGACGGCCTGGGCAGCCGCTACGACTTCGACCCGGCGCGCATCATCGTGGACTGGTCGAAGCCCTTGTTCGAGGGAGGGCTGGGACCCGGCTCCGGTTCCGCCAACCTGCAACGCATGGTAGGGCTGGCGGCCGCGGCCTACGAATTCGACCTGAAAACGCCCTTCGAAAAACTTCCCGCCAGGACGCAAAACCTCATCCTCTACGGGCCGGGCGACAAGGAGCCCAAGCGCGTGGGCTTCCGCGGCGTGCTGGCCTTCCTGCGGCAGAACCTGGAGGACTCCAGTTCGGAGAGCTATCGGGAATGGCTGCTGCAGTACATGTCGGCATCGAAGTGCCCGGCCTGCGGCGGCAAGCGCCTGCGGCCCGAGAGCCTGGCGGTGCGGGTGAGCGGGATGTCCATCGCCGAGTTCACTTCACTGCCGGTCTCGCGCGCCATCGAGGCAGCACGCAAGGTGCGGCTGAACCAGCGCGAAACGCTCATCGCCGGGCGGGTATTGCGCGAGGTGGTGGAGCGTCTGGAGTTCCTGAACGCCGTGGGCCTGGGATACATCTCGCTGGACCGCTCCGCGGCCACGCTTTCCGGCGGGGAAGGACAGCGGGTGCGCCTGGCCACGCAGATCGGGTCGCGGTTGCGCGGCGTGCTCTACGTGCTGGATGAGCCCTCGATCGGCCTGCATGCCCGCGACAACGACCGCCTGCTCAAGACGCTGGAGTCGCTGCGTGACCTGGGCAACACGGTCCTGGTGGTGGAGCACGACGAGGAGACCATCCGGCGCGCGAACTACGTCGTTGACCTGGGCCCGGGCGCCGGACGCCACGGCGGCGAACTGGTGGTGGCCGGGACGCCGGAGGAGATCATGCGAGCTCCGGGGTCGCTCACCGGCCGCTACATCGCCGGCGACCTTACTATCCCGGTTCCGGCGGAGCGCAAGGCGGTGAACGGCAAGGCGCTCAGCGTGCTGGGCGCGCGCGAGAACAACCTTAAGAACCTGGACGTCAGCTTCCCGCTGAACGTCATGACCGTGGTCACCGGGGTCTCCGGCTCGGGCAAATCGACGCTGGTGAACGACATCCTTTATCTGGCGCTGGCCCGCAAGCTCTACCGCTCGCGCGAAGAGGCGGGTGCACACAAAGGGCTGGCGGGCGTGGAGCACATCGACAAGGTCATTCGCATCGACCAGTCGCCCATCGGGCGGACGCCACGCTCCAACCCGGCGACCTACACGGGCGTGTTCACCCACATTCGTGACCTGTATGCGCTGTTGCCGGAATCGCGGGAGCGCGGCTACAAGGCCGGCCGTTTCTCCTTCAATGTGACCGGCGGACGCTGCGAAGCCTGCCAGGGTGAGGGCCAGCGCCGCATCGAGATGCACTTTCTGCCCGACGTGTACGTGCAGTGCGAGGTCTGTGCCGGGCGGCGCTATAGCCATGAGACGCTGGCCGTGAAGTACAAGGGCTCTTCCATCGCCGACCTGCTGGAGACGCCGGTAGGCGACGTCCTTCCCTTGCTGGAGAACATTCCGCAGATACGCCAGAAGCTCCAAACGCTGGTGGATGTGGGGCTGGGCTACATTCAATTGGGGCAATCGGCGGTGACGCTTTCCGGCGGCGAAGCCCAGCGCATCAAGCTGGCGCGCGAGCTGAGCAAACGCCAGACCGGGCGCACGCTCTATCTTCTGGACGAGCCTACGACCGGGCTGCATTTCGACGACGTGAGCAAGTTGCTGAATGTGCTGCGGCGGCTGGTGGACCTGGGCAACACGGTGATTATCATCGAGCACCACATGGACGTCATCCGGGCGGCGGACTGGGTGATCGACCTGGGCCCGGAGGGCGGCGAGGAGGGCGGCCGCATTGTGGCGCAAGGGACTCCCGAGCAGGTGGCGCGGGTGAAGAAGTCACACACCGGGCAGGCGCTGGCACAGAGCAACCGGCAAGCCAGCGAAGGCCGCGTAGCTATTGATCGACGGTGAAGATCACGTGCCTGCCTTCTTTGGCAGCCTTTGAGTAGAACTCTCTTACCTCCTCAAAGTAGGCCCAGGTATATTCAAAGTCGTCTTCGTTAAAGGGTACCAACGGGACTCCGTAATCTTCGGGATCGATTCGGAAGTATTTCTCGCGGAACCAATCCTTGGAAATCGGCTGAAGTGCAAGAGCCACATCACGAACTTCGTTGGGTGCGAGAAACGAGACTATGTATTCGCTACCCTTGTGTAGTTGCCGGCCATTCAAAACGCAATGGTCGAGGGGATACAAGCCTTGATTCCGACGGAGCGTGCCGTCCGTGAGACAGCGATGCATGGCATCCCAGGCCTTGTCTGTCTCCTGAAGATGCCCTTCGTCCCATGCCTGCTCAATCTCTTCCTGGACGATCGTGAGGACTGCCGCATCGCTCGTGGCTGTGATCAAACGCTGAGCATCATCACTCGTGATAGCGAAGAATACCCCTCGACAAGCCATCTTTCTGCTCCTTTCGGAACATGCCTTTGGCTTGGGATCGAATAGATTGTATTGCAGCAACTGTTAGAGCAAAGCCCTGGCTTCGTGTACATTCGAGAAGCGGCCTAGGCCGAACGAAAAAGCGTGGTTTCCTACCCCGATCCCCATCCGCAAGTTCCGGGCGCAGCCGAGCCCGCCTCGCCG
>DATIGQ010000218.1:2500-6457 GCA_035454605.1 Terriglobales bacterium | reverse complement strand
CCGTGCTCGCGCCCTCGTCACCTCACGGCGCATACGGACCGGGTCGTCACATGCTGGCGATATTTCGTCCCAAGGTTGTTCCCGCCCCGATTCTGGGGAGTATGGAATGAGGGGCCACTCACGGGGGGATTCACCATGCGTCAGCTAGCCCAGCTTTTCTTGGTCCTCTTTTCGCTAGGAGCGACGACGGCGTTTGCCCAGACCGCCGACGAAGCCGACAGCGCCTATCGCGCCCAGCAGTGGGAAAAGGCGGCCTCGGCCTACCAGAAGATCACCGGTGCGGAACCGCAGAACGGGCTGGCCTGGTTCCGCCTGGGTACCGCACAAATCCATCTCGCGCATTACGGGGATGCGGCGGCTGCGTTCGAACGGGCCGAGTCGCTGAAGTTCGCGCCGCTGTACACTCCCTACAATCTGGCCGCAGCCTACGCGCGGGTGGGGAACAAGGAGAAAGCCCTGGCCGCGCTGGGCGTTGCCGCCGATCGTGGTTTCCAGCAGTTCGACCTGCTGGAAAAGGATGACGACTTCGCGTCCCTGCGCGCCGACGCGGGATACCAACAGGCGCTGGCTCGGGTGCGCAGCAATGCCGAGCCCTGCCGCGAGTCTCCGGAGAGCCGCCAGTTCGACTTCTGGATCGGCGAGTGGAACGTCCAGACGGCGCAAGGCCAACCTGCCGGCGATTCCAGCATCCAGCTCATCCTCGGGACCTGCGTGATATTCGAGAACTGGACTGGCCGCAGCGGCTACACCGGCAAGAGCTTCAATCTCTACAACGTTCCCAGGAAGAAATGGCAGCAGTACTGGGTGGATTCTTCGGGCACCGTCACCACCTTTGAAGGCGGGCTGGAAGGCAACCAGATGCGGGTCGCCGGCCCCACCTTCCCGCGCTCGGGCGAGGGCGGCCTGCGCCGCATGACCTTCACTCCGCTGGCTTCGGACAAGGTGCGCCAGTTCGGCGAAACTTCCAGCGACGGCGGCAAGACCTGGAAGCCGGAGTACGACCTGATTTACGTGCGCAAGACTCAGGCCACTGCAGGGAAGTGAGCTTTCACCGCCGGGAACGCAGAGGGCGCGGAGAAGGCTGAACGGCGGCGCCTAACTTTTCCTGTTCCTGACCGTCTGTTCTCATACGGTCTCTGGGGGTTGTGATGATGGTTCGTGTTTGCTTCGCCCTGCTGTTTCTGTTTTCGCTCTTTGCGCATGCCACGGACCAGGAAACCACCGGCTTCGTTACGGCACACGATGGCGCGCGGCTCTCCTATCGCAAACTGGGCCACGGCCCACAGACGGTCATCGTCCCGGGCGGCTTCCTGTTCGATGGCGCGTTCGACCGCTTCGCGACGGCCGGCCGCACGGTCATCTTCTATGACATGCGCAACCGCGGGCGCTCGGACGCGGTGAAGGACCTCTCTCAGGTCACCATCCAGAACGATGTCCGCGACCTGGAAGCGGTTCGCGCCCACTTCGGCGTGAAGAAAGCGTCCCTCATCGGTTATTCCTACCTCGGCTTTCTGGTGGTGCTCTATGCCATGGACCACCCGGAGCACGTGGAGCGCATCATCCAACTCGGCGCTGTGCCGCGCCAGTGGGACACCGAGTATCCGGCCCAGCTCACCAACCGCGACGCCGAGCAGGTGGTAGACATGAAAGCCTGGAACGCGGTGCAGGAACTGAAGAAACAGGGCTACAACGCGTCGCACCCCAAGGAGTACTGCGAGAAAGAGTGGGCGGTCTTCCGCCGCATGCTGGTGGGCAAGCCGGAAAGCGTGGAGAAGCTGCCCGGCTGGTGTGACCTGCCCAACGAATGGCCGGTCAACTTCTCGAAGCATCTTGAGGCGCACTTCGTCGGCTCGGTCCAGAAGCTCAAGGTACCCAAGGAAGAAGTCGCGAAGGTCACCGTCCCAGTGCTGACCATCCACGGCACGCTGGACCGCAACGCCGCCTACGGCGCAGGGCGAGAATGGGCGCTTACCCTGCCCAACGCCCGCCTGGTCACGGTGAAGGGCGCGGCCCACCAGTCCTGGGCCGACGAACCCGAGTTGGTGCTGGGCTCGATTGAAACGTTCCTTAGCGGCGACTGGCCGAAGGAGGCCGAGAAGATAAATTCCCTCGAGTAGGTTGACACGGGGGAAATAGCCGGGGTACAGTTCGTGCAAAATCAGGCTCCCAAGGGGTAGGTACCGGTAATTCGGCCACGGTAGTCGTTCAGGTTCGCTCGGTGAGGTGGAGTCAGTGGCCACGAAAGAGATTGCGCGGTCCAATGGGGCTGGCACGATCGGAGCCGTGCCATCCATTTCCCTGTGGGCGTTCTTGTTGCTCCTTATCGCTGCGTTTGGTCTGGCCGGTTGCGGTGACGGCCAATCTACGTTAAGCCCGCCTCCCGGGACGTTGAATCCTGTCCCAACGGTTACGTCACTTTCGCCCTCAAACACGCCCGCGGGCGGGCCCACTTTCACCTTGACGGTGACGGGTACGAATTTTGTCAATGGCAGCGTGGTCCATTGGAACGGAGACTCCCGGACCACCACCTTCGTCAGCAACACGCAACTCAACGCTTCCATTACGGCCACGGATATTGCAGTGCCGGGCACAGCATTTGTCGGAGTCTTGAATCCGGCTCCCGGGGGCGGTTTTTCGAACGAGGTAACCTTCACCATCACCGCGCCGGCTCCCACGCTCACCGGCATCTCGCCAGCGAATGCGGTGGCCGGTGCGGCCCCAATCACGCTCACGGCCACCGGCTCGGGCTTCATCGGTCTCTCCGTAGTGCGTTGGAACGGGGCCGATCGGCCCACCACGTTTGTCAGCGGGGCGGAGCTGATGGCCACCATTCCGGCGAGTGATCTTGCGGCTGCGGGCGCCGCTCAGGTCACGGTGTTCAATCCTGCGCCGGGCGGCGGGACCTCTGGCGCGGCGGCGTTCACCATTGACCCCTTGGTCAGCAACCCGGTCCCCGTTGCCGCGTCGATTTCGCCTTCCACCGTCCCGGTCGGAGTGAGCGGCTTTCCGGTCACTGTGGATGGCTCCGATTTTGTGGCTGCCTCGGTGGGGCAGTGGAATGGGAGCGATCGCGGCACCACCGTCGTCAGCGGTACGCAGCTTCGCGCGGGCGTGCGATTGGCCGACACGGAACTGGCAGGCAATGCCTCGGTCGCGGTCTTCACTCCAGCGCCGGGGGGCGGCACCTC
This sequence comes from Terriglobales bacterium, assembly GCA_035454605.1. Classification (NCBI taxonomy): domain Bacteria; kingdom Pseudomonadati; phylum Acidobacteriota; class Terriglobia; order Terriglobales; species Terriglobales bacterium. The sequence goes on along the minus strand of DATIGQ010000218.1, from coordinate 3,269 downwards.
GGCCTCCCTGAACGTCACCATCGCGCCCGCCGCCGGAGCCGTAGGGGTGGTGGACAGGCCCAGCGTGCCGGACGACCAGGCGGAGGCCGACTTGTCCAGTGGCTCCCCTGCCATCAGCGGCGACGGCCGCTTTGTGGCGTTTTCTTCCGCTGCCACGAATCTTGTGGCTGGGGACACGAATGGGTTCAACGACGTTTTCCTGCGGGACACCTGTCGCGGAGCCGTGGCCTGTACGCCCTCGACCATCCGGGTTTCGGTGGCTAGCGACGGCACGGAGGCCAATAGCGGCTCCTTCGGCCCTCCTTCGATCAGCCCCGATGGGCGCTTTGTCGCCTTCGCTTCTGCCGCCAACAATCTCGTGCCCGGCGACACCAACGGCCTGCCTGATGTCTTCCTGCGGGACACCTGCATCGGAGCAGTAGCCTGCACGCCCTCCACGATCCGAATCTCGGTTGCCAGTGACGGCACGCAGGCAAGCGGCGGCAGTGGCACGCCCTCCGTGAGCGCTACGGGTCGCTTTGTTGTTTTCCCTTCTCCAACCACGAATCTGGTGGCTGGCGACACGAATAGCGCGACTGACGTCTTCCTGCGCGACACTTGCATTGGAGCCGCAGGCTGTACTCCCTCTACCATCCGGGTCTCGGTCGCAAGCGACGGTACGCAAGGCAATTCGGCCAGCCTCGACCCCTCGCTGAGTGCGGACGGCCGCTTTGTCGCCTTCCAGTCGAACGCCTCGAACCTGGTCAACGGCGACACCAACAACACCGAT
>DATIGQ010000217.1 GCA_035454605.1 Terriglobales bacterium | reverse complement strand
GGAAGTTCGGGAAGCACGACGCGCGCCAATGAAGGCCTCGGGCGCCGGGCCGAGGTGACCTGACGCCGCCCGCATGCATCCATTAGTATGAAGGGGTGCGGGCGAAAGTGGGCCTGCGCCAAATCCTGAGAGGTTGAGAGGCATGGTTCCCAAGCAACGGCTCGTAGTCCTCATCCTGACCCTGACGCTGGCGGTGGCCGCGGCGGCGCAACAAGCCACGGTGACGCCGGTGAGCGCGGCACTGAAGCCGCCCAAGGGGTCAAAAGTCGCCATTGTCGTGTTTGAAGACCTGCAGTGCCCGGACTGCCGGCGGGCGGCGCCGCTCTTGACGGAGGCGGCGCGGGTGTACAAGATCCCCCTGGTGCGCTACGACTTTCCGCTGCCCATGCACAACTGGAGCTTCGACGCGCACGTGATGGCGCGCTATTTCGACACCAAGTCCAAGAAGCTGGGGGACGAGTTCCGCGAGTACATTTTCCAGAACCAGCCGCAGATCACACGCGAGAACCTGCGCAGCTTCGCCGACCGCTTCGCCGCCGAGCACAAGACGCCGCTGCCCTTCCTGGTGGATCCGCGCGGCGAATTGGCGGTGAAGGTGAAGGCCGATTACACGCTCGGCCAACGCACCGGGGTCTCGCATACGCCCACGATTTACGTGGTCAGCGATTCGACGCGCGGCAAGCCGTTCGTCGAGGTGGTGGACCGCTCGGAGCTGTTCACGCTGATCGACGAGATGATCCGGGCGGCGAAGTAAGACTCTCACCGCCGAGGGCGCAGAGAACGCCGAGAAAAGATTTTCGCCGCGGATTCACGCGGACAAACGCGGATGACGCCTAATCCGTGTTCAATTGTGAAGATCCGTGGCTGACTTCGTGTCGGCGGTCTCGGCAGTGAATTCCAACTCAGGATCGCCGGGACTCTCTTCCGTCTGCGCCGGGCGGTCGGGCAGCAGAAATACGCGTCTGGCCAGGTCGCTCTTCAGCGTCTCTTCCCGATAGAAGCGTTTCAGGATGGGACTGGTCCAATCGAGCAGGTCGGGATTGGCGCGAGCGAATTCATTCCAACCTTCGCACTCTGCGCCCCGTTCCATTCGCTCGCGAACGAGGAACAGATAGGCCCAGGTGATGGTCTCGTGGTAGAGATTGGGCTTGCCGTTGGCGGCGGCCAGGCGGCGGAGTGCGGCGCTGAAATCCGCGATGGCTTCCAGCACCGGCCGAGTGCGCAGGTACAGCCAGGCCATGTGGACGTGGTCGGCATGATGGAAATCCTTGCCGGACAATTGTCCAGACTCGAAGGCCGCCATGAATTCCTGGTCGTTCATTGAAACCAACGTCATGTCCGGATCCCCTTCCGGCGCGGTTGGCGGCGACTCCGATTCGCTCTGGCCGCGGCGGGCGCCGCATGTGACTCGGTCAGGCGGTGGCTGGCCGAGGAGTCCAGCGAGAGCCCGTAGAAGCGCTTCAACTCGGCAATGCGCTCCAGGTTCTCCCGCTTGAACGGGCACTTGCCATCGAAGGCGTGCAGGACGATGCCTTCGAGCAGGTCGCCGAGGGTGAGGTCGTGGTATTCCGCCAGGGCTTTGAGCACCTTCACCAACCGCTTTTCCATGCGCACGCCGGTCTGGACGCGCTGGACCGGGATGCGCGGTGTGGGCTTCGATGTATCCGTCATGCACAGAATGTTACCTTGGTACCAAGGTAACAATCAAGAGAGAACGTTACTGCAGTCACGGATGGACACGGATCCGTCAGGGAGGAGTGCGGATCCGTGTTCCTCCGTGAAGATCCGTGGCCGTTTTGTTTTCCGGCGGTGAACTACTTCAGTTTTTCCAGGACCTCGAAGACATCGGCATTGGGCGGTTGTTCGCCCAGGTCGTAGACCCGGCTGAAGGCGATCTTGCCCTGCTTATCGACCACGAAGACGGCGCGCTCGTTGATGCCGGGGATGGGCGGGCCTTCGCGGAAGGCGCCGTAGGCGCGCGCCACTGCGCCGTGAGGATAGAAGTCGCTGCACAAGGGATAGTGCAGCATGCCGATGTCGTGCTTCTGCCAGCCGAGGTGGCAGAAGCTGGAATCGACGCTGATGCCCAGGACCTGGGCATTCGAGCCGGCGAACTTCGCGAGGTCGCGGTCGTAGGCCGGCATCTGCGCCGCTCAAGTAGGGGTCCAGGCGGCAGGAAAGAAGGCCAGCACCACGTGCTGCTTGCCGCGATAGTCGGAGAGCTTGACCTGGTGCTTGCGCTCGCCGGTGACCGCGGGCAGATCGAAGTCGGGCGCCTGGGCGCCGACGGGAAGTAGTGCCATCAATCCTCCGTCGCCGAGATGAGCGGCGAATCATTCAGTTTATTGGGTGACGCGCGATGCGACAAGCGGGACGATGGGTCTCGGCGACCTCTGCGCGCTCGGCGGTAAAAGCCTTTATGTCTTCCCCAGCAACTGCCGCAGTACGTACTGCAGAATGCCGCCGTGCTGGTAGTAGAGCACTTCCTGCGGCGTGTCGATGCGCACCGTGGCGGTGAATTCGGTGACCTTGCCGCCGGGAGCGGTGGCGCGCACGGTGACCGCGCGCCCGGCTTTGAAGCCGGAGTCGAGCAGCGCCTTCAGGCCCACGATGTCGCAGGTTTCATCGCCCGAGAGGCCGAGGGATTCGGCGTTCTGGCCGGCGGCGAATTCCAGCGGCAGGATGCCCATCCCGACCAGGTTGGAGCGGTGGATGCGCTCGTAGCTCTGGGCGATGACGGCGCGCACGCCCAGCAGGTACGGTCCTTTGGCGGCCCAGTCACGCGAGGAGCCGGAGCCGTACTCCTTCCCGGCGAGCACGACCAGCGGAACGTTCTCGCTGCGGTATTTCACCGAAGCGTCAAAGATGGACATGACTTCGCCATCCGGCAGGTGCCTGGTGACGCCGCCCTCGGAGGCGGGCACCATGAGGTTGCGCAGGCGGACGTTGGCGAAGGTGCCGCGCACCATGACTTCGTCGTTGCCGCGGCGCGAACCGTAGGAGTTGAAATCGGCGGGCTTGACGCCGCGGGCGATGAGGTACTGCCCGGCGGGACTGTCTTTCTTGATGGAGCCTGCGGGCGAAATGTGGTCGGTGGTGACGCTGTCGCCCAGTTTGGCCAGCACGCGCGCGCCGCGGATCTCGGTGATGGGCGGCGGCGTTTTGGTCATGGCCTCGAAATACGGCGGATGCTTGATGTAGGTGGAGTCCTTGTCCCAGGCGTAGGTCTTGCCGGAAGGCAGGGGCATGGACTTCCAGCGCTGATCGCCCTCGAACACCGACGCGTACGTCTTCTGGAATTGCGCCGAGGTCAGCGACTTCTCGACTGCCTGCGTGATCTCCTGCTGCGAGGGCCAGATGTCGCGCAGGTAGACGGGCTGGCCGTCGCGTCCTTTGCCGAGAGGCTCCTCGGCGAGGTTCACGTCCATGCGGCCGGCCAGCGCGTAGGCCACGACCAGCGGTGGCGAGGCCAGGTAGTTGGCGCGGACGTCCGGATTGATGCGGCCCTCGAAGTTGCGGTTTCCGCTGAGCACCGCGGCGACGACCAGATCGTTCTCCTGGACGGTTTTTGCGACTTCCGGCGGCAGCGGGCCGGAGTTGCCGATGCAAGTGGTGCAGCCGAAGCCCACGGTGTGGAACTTCAGCTTTTCGAGATAGGGCATCAGGCCGGACTGCGTCAGATATTCGGTGACCACTTTGGAGCCGGGCGCGAGCGAGGTCTTCACCCAGCGCGGGACTTCCAGTCCTTTCTCGACGGCTTTTTTGGCCAGCAGGCCGGCGGCCACCATCACCGAGGGGTTCGAGGTGTTGGTGCAACTGGTGATGGCGGCGATGACCACGCTGCCGTGCTTCAGATTCTTGCAGTAATCGCCGTTGCCGCCGGAGGCGGTGGCGTAGGGAGCGCCGCCTTCGCCTTCCCAGCGCGCCACCTGGTCCGGGCGCTTGGGGTTGGGCTTGACGAGCGAAGGCAAGGCTTCGGCGAAGTTGGCCGCAGCGCGCGAAAGCGGGACGCGGTCCTGGGGGCGGCGCGGCCCGGCCAGCGAGGGCTCGACCGTGCCCAGGTCCAGTTCGAGCGTATCCGAGTATTCGGCGTCGGGCGTTTGCGGCGTGTGGAACAAGCCTTGCTCCTTCGCATAGGCCTCGACCAGCGCGACCTGGTCGTCCGAGCGCCCGCTGAAGCGCAGGTAGCGCAGCGTCTCCGCGTCCACGGGGAAAATGCCGCAGGTGGCGCCGTACTCGGGCGCCATGTTGGCGATGGTGGCGCGGTCGGCGAGCGGCAGGTTGGCCAGGCCGGGTCCGAAGAATTCGACGAACTTCCCCACCACGCCCTTCTTGCGCAGCATCTCGGTGACGGTGAGGACCAGGTCGGTGGCGGTGGAACCCTCGCGCAGCCTGCCGGTCAGGCGAAAGCCGAC
>DATIGQ010000216.1 GCA_035454605.1 Terriglobales bacterium | reverse complement strand
CTCAATGGTGGACGTCACCACGTGGTCCCCCGGCTCGACCAGCCCGAACAGCGCCAGATTGTCTCCTTCGGTGCCGCCGGAAGTGAAAACGACTTCGGCGGCACGGCAGCCCAGGAGCCCGGCTACCGCCTCCCGGGCGCGTTCCACAGCCGCTCGGGTCTGCTGGCCGTGATGGTGGATCGACGAGGCGTTGCCAAACTGATCGGCAAAATAGGGCCGCATCGCCTCCCACACTTCCGGCAGGAGCGGAGTGGTGGCGTTGTTATCGAGGTAAACGCGCCGCATAGAAATATTCTACGCTGAAGTACGGGCCGGACGCTGCTCCCTGCCCTCGGCTATTCAGCGCCGGTCGATGGGGACGTAAGGAACCGGCGGCAGCGCACCCTGATACTCGGCGCGCGGGCGGATGAGCCGGTTGTCCGCGTGCTGCTCCAGCACGTGGGCCGTCCAGCCGCTGATGCGCGAGACCGCGAAGATGGGCGTGAACAGGTCGATATCCAGGCCCAGGGCGGTGTAGGTGGAGGCGGAGTAGAAGTCCACGTTGGCGTTGAGCTTCTTCTCGCGGTTGATGAACTCCTCGATCTTGCGGGACATCTCGAACCACTTGTGCTGACCGCTGGAACGGCCGAGATCGTCGGACATCTGGCGCAGATGCGTGGCCCGGGGGTCTTCGGTGTGATACACGCGATGGCCGAAGCCGGGAACTTTTTCCTTCTTTGCCAGCATGGCCTTGACGTGCTCGACCGGGTCCTCTCCGGCCTCGTCGATGGCCTGCAACAGCCGCATCACTTCTTCGTTGGCGCCTCCGTGCAGCGGTCCCTTGAGGGCGCCGATGGCCGAGGTAATGGCGGAATGCATGTCGGAAAGCGTCGCGGCGGTCACCCGGGCGGCGAAGGTGGAGGCGTTCAGCTCGTGGTCGGCATGCAGGATCAGAGCCACGTCCATGGCCTTTTCGGCGGTGGGAGAGGGTTTCTCGCCGTTGAGCATCAGCAGGAAGTTGGCGGCGTGGGAAAGGGAGCGATCGGGCTCCACCACGGCCCGCCCCTTGCGGACGCGGTCGTAGGCGGCGACGATTTCGGCGATCTGCGAAGTGAGACGGTAGGTCTTGCGCACATCGGCGACGTGGTCGTTGTGGTGCGTATCGGGATCGTAGAACGAGAGCGCGGAAACCGCGGTGCGCAACACTTCCATCGGCGACGCACTCCGCGGCGACTGGCGCAACAGATTGATGATGGCCGGGTCCAGCTTGCGTTCGGCCGCCAGGTGAGCCTTTAGGTCGTCCAACTCGCTGCGGGTGGGCAGCTTGCCGAACCACAGCAGGTAGCAGGTTTCCTCGAAGGTGGAGTTGTCAGCAAGATCGTGGATGTCATAGCCGCGATAGGCGAGAATGCCGCGCTCCCCATCGATGTAACAAATACTGGAATTGGCTGCGACGACTCCTTCCAGCCCCTTGCTTGCCGTTGCCGTGGTCATGACGTTCCTCAGCTCGAGCGCCAATCGGGCGCTCACCCTGCCTTTTTTATACTCCAAATGGGGGCACTTCGCGAAGTGACGGCAATCACAGGGCCATGTTTCCCCATTTGCGAGGCCGTCTGGCCGCCCTGTATAGTGGCCGCCCGGAGGCGCAACTCCTAATGCCGGGCCGGAAATCCGCCATGCGAATCGTCACGTGCCTGCTCTGTCTTGGCCTGCTCTCCACCTGCGCCGTAGCCGATGAAGGCATGTGGCTGTTCAGCGCCCCACCGCTGGAACAGCTGCAGGCCCGCTACAGGTTCAAACCGAGCCAGCAATGGCTGGACCACCTGCGGCTCTCGTCCGTACGCTTCAACAACGGCGGATCGGGTTCGTTCGTCTCCGCAGACGGACTGGTGTTTACCAACCACCACGTGGCCGAAGAGTGCATTCATCAGCTCTCCTCTGCGGGTAAGGACTTCCTGAAGACCGGTTACCTGGCGCGCAGCCGGGCCGAAGAGGCCAAGTGCCCGGACCTGGAGCTGAATGTATTGGGGAGCATGCAGGATGTAACGGCGCAGGTGAATGCCGGCGTCAAGCCGGGGATGAACGACGCCGAGGCCGGCCGGACGCAGCGGGCAGCCATGGCGACCATCGAAGCCGATTGCGCCAAGCAGACCGGACTGCGCTGTGACGTGGTTACCTTCTACTCCGGTGGGGCGTATCACCTCTATCGCTACCGCAAGTACACCGACGTGCGACTGGTATTCGCGCCCGAGCAAGACATTGCGTTCTTCGGCGGCGACCCCGACAACTTCAACTTCCCCCGCTTCGATCTGGACGTCGCCTTTTTCCGTATCTATGAGAACGATAAGCCGGTGCTTCTGAACCAATACTTGAAGTGGGCGCGAAGCCCGCTGAAGGAAGGCGGCCTCATTTTCGTCTCCGGCCATCCCGGCGCCACCGGGCGCTTGAAGTCCATGGATGAGTTGGAATTCCTGCGGGACGTCTATTACCCGTTCTTGCTGGAGTCCTATCGCGGGCGCATCGAGACACTGCGCAAGTTCTCCGAAGCGTCGGAGGAGAACGCACGCATCGCCAAAGATGACCTGGACAGCCTGGAGAATTCGCTCAAAGCGGTGAGCGGCTACCAGGGAGGGTTGAACGATACGGAACTGATGGCGGCCAAGCAGGCGGCGGAAGACCGGCTGCGAGCCGCGATCGAGGCCAACCCGGAGCTGAAGAAGGAAGTCGGCGACGCGTGGAAAGACACGGACCGGGCGATGGATACCTACCGCACGATTTTCCTTTCCTACATCTTCCTGGAGCGGCGCTCCGGATTTCGCGGGACGCTGGCGGAGTTCGCCCGCACCCTGGTGCGCGCCGCCAGCGAGCGTCCCCGGCCCAACAACGAACGCTTACGGGAATATCGCGACTCTGCCCTCCCTTCCCTGGAACTGGGATTGTTTTCCGCTGCGCCCATCTACAAGTCGCTGGAGACGGCCCTGCTCGCCTATTCGCTCAACGAGATGCGCGAGCAAATGGGCGCGCGCAACGTGGTGGTGGAACGGGTGCTGAAGGGACGATCTCCGGAAGAAGTGGCGCGAGCGGCAGTCGAAGGCACCGAACTCCAGGACGTGAACCTGCGCCGCCAGCTCTATGAGGGCGGCAAGAAAGCCGTCGAAGACAGCAAGGATCCGCTCATCATGCTGATGCGCGACATCGAGCGCGAAGCTCGAGCCGCGCGCAAGACCTACGACGACAACGTGGACTCGGTGCTCCGCCAATCCGGAGCGCGCCTGGCCAAAGCCCGCTTCACGCTAGAGGGCAATGCGGAACCGCCCGACGCGACCTTCACGCTCCGCCTGAGCTATGGCGCGGTCCGCGGCTACACGGAAAACAGCAAGCCGGTTCCCTTCTTCACCACCATCGGCGGAGCCTTCAAGCATGCCGCCGCCCACGGCAATCAGCCGCCCTACAAGCTGCCGGACAGTTGGACCAGGAACCGCACCCGGCTGCGTGCCACGACGCCGTTCAATTTCGTCTCGACCGCTGACATCATTGGGGGTAGCTCCGGCAGCCCGGTGGTGAACGCTGCCGGCGAACTTGTGGGCATCATCTTCGACGGCAACATCTATTCCCTTCCCTGGAATTTCGCCTACTCCGACAAGCTCGCAAGGGCGATCGCCGTGGACGTCCGCGCCATCCAGGAAGCGCTGCGCAAGGTCTACGGAGCCACCGCGCTGGCGGACGAACTGTTAGGCGTGAAGGCGGCGCCGGCGCGCCCGGGGCGGCGCCGCAGGACGCCACAGTAACCGCCCATTTCTCCGACCTCAGGCCGGCCAGATGGACTGTGCGGTCTTGCTCAGGATCTGCTCCCGGGCCGCCTCCGAAAGCGGCAGGGCGCGGAAGTCCGTGAGGTTCTTCTTCATGTCCGGAACGCCCGGACCGGGCCAGTCCGTGCCGAACAGAGTCCGCTCCGCGATCTCTTCCAGTCGCGGGAAGTAGCGCAGCAGAGCCTTGGGTGGGATGCCGCTGATATCCAGATAGACATTCGGGTGCCGCCGCACCAGAAAGAAGGCCGTATCCATCCACAGCGGACGGCCGCCGTGCGCCAGCAGGATCTTCAGCTTGGGGAAGTCGACCGCTACATCGTCCACGTAGATAGGGTCGCCGTACTTGTTACGCGCGCCGGGGAAAATGGAGGTCCCGGTGTGGACCATCACCGGGATGCCGTTGGCCTCGGCCGCACGATAGATGATCTCCAACTCCTTGATGCCCTTCAGATAGTCGTTCGGGTAGAGAAGCTGGTGCGGAGGGTGGATTTTGAACATGCGGATGCCCAGCCGCAGCAGCTCCTCCACGTCACGCAGGACGTTGGTGCTGTGGCGCGGGTGCAGCCCGCCACAGGGAATGAGTCGCCGCGGGTCTTCCTTCACGTACTCGGCGACGAATTGATGCACCCCGGAGGTGAGCCCGATGACTTCCGGCGCTACGTAGTTGATGAGCGCGGCGCGCTCCACGCCCACGGCGTCGAGGTGCTTGAGGAAAGCCTTGGGCGAGCGGCACAAGGCTTCAATGTGCTCAAAGTCGCTGCGCTTCTTCTTGATGGCGGCCAAGGCCTCCGGCTTGAAGAGGTGCATGGGCATGATGTGGACATGACAGTCGGTGATCATCAGTGGCTAGTGGCCAGTGGCTAGAAAACCGCCGTCCCGATTAGCAAAATGGCGCCCGGTGTGAGCAACCCCCGGGCGCCGGTATCCTACCACCTACTTCTTGGGGAATGCGGGGTCGGCCTTCACTTCCTCGATCTGAGCAGTGTGGCGCTTGAGGTGGGCGGCCATGAAGACCATCCACTGCACGCCGTCCATGCTGCCCGGGGGCCCGGCCTCCAGGCGTTGCCGCAGCTCGTCATAGTTGGCCGCCAGATATTCTGCGTTCTCCTTGCGCATTTTCTCGAAATCCGCGACCAGAGCGGCTTGCGTCGCCCAGCGACCAGTGGGCTTGAGCGGATCCGGGGCCTGGAATTTCGTCGAACGATCGGGAACCATCTTAACGATATTGGCCTCCTTGAGCGTGGCCTCTTGCGCCTTGGCTGGGTCCGCGGGCGACGCCATCATCTTGTGCACGATGCCCTGGAACATCTCCTCGGCCTTGGTGACGTGCTCGGAGACCTCGCCCACGGACCAGCGGTCCGGAGCCGGCTTGAACTTCCATTGCGCCTCGCTCAACCCGTTGATTGAGGCCAGAAACTTCTCCCGCGTCTCCGCCAGGTAGCGGAGGGCGAAGTCCTTGTCATAGTTCGCGGGCAGAGCAGGATCGGCCGTGGCTGAATCCTGCGCCACAGCCAGGGTCGACAGCGCCATCACAGCCAACACCACAGAACAACAGAGTTTCCACTTCTTGCTTGCGTCCACGACTCCTCCTCCTCAAACAGTTAGTGCGACCGTTATCCCCTCTGTCCTCTTGCGGCGGCCAGAACGGCGCGCTTGGCAAATATCCGAATCATCTCGCGGCGATACTCCGGCGTCAGGGCCGACGTGGTGAGCGGCTTGGCGGTTCGGGCTGTCAATTCGCCAACCACCTCGGCAACGTGTTCATCCACCTTCTTGCCCGCCAAGGCACTCCCGGCATGCGGCACCAGGTGCGGCGCCGGGTTCACTGCGGTGATGGCCACGCGCGCGTCCTCCACCGTGCCGTTGGACCCCTTGAGCGCCACCGCAACGCCTGCCAGCGGGTAGTCGATGGAGCCGCGGATGCGCAGCTTCAGGTAAGCGCCGCGCCAGCCCGCCATCGCCTCCGGCAGGAAAACGCGGGTGAGCAGTTCATCCCGTTCGCATTTGATGCGCGCGTCGCCCAGATTGGTGTAGAAATCGCGCAGCGGAAGACGGCGTGTACCGCGCGGACCGGCGATCTCGATCTCCGCCTCCAGGCAGAGCAGGGCGGGAGGCGTGTCGCCGGAGAAGGCTGCCCAGCACTTGGTGCCACCCGGCGCTACGTGGCAGAGGTCGCCATCCTTCTTGATGCAGAAGCCGCATGACTTCCGCCAGGCCAGCGACTGGTTGTACCAGAGGCAGCGCGTGTCCAGGCAGATGTTGCCGCCGATCGTCCCCATGTTGCGCAGGATAGGCGAGGCCACGGTGATGGCCGCCTCGCGCAGCACGGGATAGTTGCGCCGCAGGAATTCGGAGTCCTCGATGCCGGTCAGGGTGGTGAGCGCGCCGATCTCCACGCCCTGCCCGGGAACGACACGAATGCCGTTGAGTTCGGCGATGCCGCGGATGTCGAGCACATAGCGCGGCGCAAACAGCCGCTGGCGCAGCGAGGGAATCAGATCCGTGCCGCCGGCAATGACCTGAATGCTGGGCGCGTGCTTGCCCAGCAGCTCGACCGCCTCCGTCACGGTGCGAGGGCGCAGCAGCTTGAACTCAGGGAGGCTCAATCGTCACCTCCCCCAGCTTGGGACGCTTCCCGCCGCGCCGGATCGGCTGGGTGGCGCTCCGGGCCCTTGCCCCGATACCAGAGTGCGCCGCCGTGCTCGCGGAACCTGGTTGGGGCCTCCGGATCGACGCCTTCCGTCAGGTCGAGCTTCTTTGCGCCCTTTTGGGCGCGCAGCGCCGCCAGCACCCGCTCGGGCGTGAATGGCGCTTCATGCAGGCGAATCCCCACGGCGTCGTAAATGGCGTTGGCAATCGCGGGGATGGTCGCGGCAAGGGAGCCCTCGCTGCATTCCTTGGCGCCGAAGGGACCTTCCGGGTCCACGCTCTCCACGATGATGCATTCGACTTCCGGCGACTCGACTGCCGAGGGTGAGCGGTATTCGAGCAGGCCGGGATTCATCAGCAGGCCGTCTTTCCAGACCATCTCTTCCTGGAGCGCCTGGCCCAGACCCATCCACACCGAACCGATCACCTGGCCCTCGACCGAGACCGGGTTAAGGGCGCGGCCGCAATCGTGCGCGGCCCAGATCTTGTGTACCGTGACCACGCCGGTGTCTTCGTCCACGCTGACTTCGGCCACCTGCGCGGCATAGGAGTACGCCGGCGACGGCCCCACGCCCGCGCCTTTGTGCTTGCCGCCGCGCGCTTCCTGCGGCGGCGCATAGGAGCCGGTGCCAGTGAGGGCGCCGTGGAAGTCGATGGCTGTGACCACCGCTTCCTCGAAGGTCATCCAGTCCTTCGGGCCTTCTTCCTTGCGTTTCTGTTGCAGCGAGCCCCGCAGGATCTGGCCTTCCTCAACGCGGCCCGCAGCCTGCTCGCGGGCGACGCGGACATTTATCTCAACGGCGGTCTGCGCGGCGCTCTCCGCCATGCCCTGCTTGAAGACCAGGTCGTTGCGCATCACCACGTCGGCGGCAGCGCAGTTCATCTTGCGCGCGGCGGCAGCGACGATCTGTTTCTTCACCTCGTCCGCGGCCCGCATGGTGGCGTTGCCGGCCATGAAAGTGACGCGGCTGGAATACGAGCCGATGTCGATGGGCGTAAGGTCGGTGTCGGCGGCCACAATCTTGATGCGCGAGAGCGAGCAGCCCAGGACTTCCGCGGCGATCTGCGCCGTCATGGTGTCCGAGCCCTGGCCGATCTCGGACGCTCCGGTGTAGACCACGACGCCGCCGTCGCGGTCCACCTTGATGTTCACGGTGGAGTGCGGCATATCGGAGCGAATGATGGAGTTGGCCGCGCCGCTGACGTAATGGCTGCAACCGAGCCCGAGGCCGCGCCCGCGGCCGAGCTTGCCCCGGCGCTGAAGCCAAGCCGAGCGCTCCACCACTCGCTCGATGCACTCCGGCAGGCCGTAGCTCTGGACGCGCAGCCCGTTGACCGTGACGCACGGGGGCTGCAGCAGGTTCACGCGCCGGATTTCGGCCGGGTCCAGCTTGAGCGCGGCGGCGATCTCGTCCAGTTGCGATTCGAAGGCGAAGCGCACGTTCACGGTGCCGTGGCCGCGCATGGCGCCGCAGGCGGGTTTGTTGGTGAGCACGCGGTAGCCGTCGTAGCGGATGTGGGGGATGTCGTAGAGCGCGCCCAACAACGCGCCGGAATAGAGGATGGTCACCACTCCGTACGAGCAGTAGGCGCCGCCGTCCTGAATCACTTTGGCAGCGACGGCGGTGATGCGGCCATCGCGCTTCACCCCTGTCTTCAGGTCGATGATGGTGCGCGGACGACCGCGGTGCGCCCAGAACACTTCCTCGCGCGTGTACGTGATCTTGACCGGCGCCCGGGCCGCGCGCGTCGCTACCGCCGCGATGATCTCCAGCGGGATCACTTCGCTCTTGCCGCCGAAGCCGCCGCCCACCAGCGGCTTGATCACGCGGATCTGCGCCATCGGCATCTCCAGCACGATGGAAAGCTTGTGCTGCAGGTAGTACGGCAC
>DATIGQ010000215.1 GCA_035454605.1 Terriglobales bacterium | reverse complement strand
CCGGTCGGCGGCCTCGGCTGGAACTTTCCTTCCGCCAACGAATCCCAGCAAGCGACCATGAAGAGGATAGCTGCGATAGGTTTTGCATTCGCGTTCGCCCTGGTGTCTGGTTTGGCGGCGAGCCAGGCGCAGGACGCGACTCAGGTCACGCCCAACATCATTCGGCTGGATCCGAGGCTGGACAAGCTGGTGCCCAAGGACGCTGTGATCGAGAAGATCGCCGACGGCTTCGAGTGGGTGGAAGGGCCGGTGTGGGACCGCAAGAACGGGCGGCTGCTGTTCTCCGACGTGCCGCGGAATTCCATCTTCGAGTGGCGTGAGGGCACGGGCGCCAGGCTGTTCCTGACTCCGACCGGCTACACCGGCAGCGAACCGTTCACGGGGCGCGAACCGGGCTCGAACGGCCTGGCATTCGACGCGGCCGGGCGGCTACACTTCGCGGCGCATGGAGACCGGCGGATCGCGCGCATCGAGACGGACGGCAAGACCACCACGCTGGCGGACCGCTACCAGGGCAGGCGCATCAACAGTCCCAACGACCTGGTGTTCAAGTCGAACGGCAACCTGTATTTCACCGATCCGCCGTTCGGCCTGCCCGGAACCTTCAACGACGCGCAGAAGGAACTGCCCTTCCAGGGCGTGTACCGGTTGTCGAAGGGCGGGAAGCTCACGCTGCTGACGCGCGACCTCGAAGCGCCCAACGGGATCGGATTCTCGCCCGATGAAAAGACGCTGTATGTGAGCGACTCGCTGGGCCCGCGGTGGATGGCGTTCGCGGTCCGCGAAGACGGAACGCTGAGTGAGGGTCGTGTGCTGCTGGAAGCTGAGGCGTTCAAGAAGAACGGTCCGGGCGTCCCGGATGGGCTGAAGGTGGACGCGCAAGGTAACATTTTCGGGGCGGGGCCGGGAGGCATCTACGTGATCGCGCCGGATGGCACGCTGCTGGGCCGATTCGACTTTGGCGTGGCCACCGGGAATTGCGCCTGGGGCGAAGACGGCTCGACGCTGTTCATCGCTTCCAACCACGCCCTGTATCGCATCCGGCTGACCACCAAAGGAGCGGGATTCTAGGCCAGGCGCGGCTTCATCGCCCGCGAATCGGCCGCAACAAGGAGAAGACATGTCCAACCAAAGCACGATACTTGCCATCACCGCGGCGCTGCTGTTGTTTTCCACTGCTGCCTGGGCGCAGGATCCGGTGCCCATGTATCCGAACAACTACCGAGTGCTGCTGGAGAACGACAAGGTGCGGGTGCTGCACTTCACGCTACGCAAGGGAGACACGGAGGAATTCCATACGCATCCGGCGGCGGTGACCTACGTGCTGACGCCGTTCAAGATCCGCTTCCGCTTTCCCGACGGCACGGAGCGCGTCCGCGAAGCCAAGGCGGGCGACGTGTTCTACGGCGAGGGCGTAACCCACTCGCCGCTGAACATCGGGGAGACCGACGCCACCGGCATCCTGGTAGAGATGAAGACGCCGGCGTCGGCCAAAAAGGATGCGGCACAAGCGGACGACCTGCTGACCGCGGTGACCTTTATTACCGGCCTGGAGGGCAAAGAGGACGAGTTGAAGCGGGAATTGCTGGCGCTGGCGGCACCGACACGCGCCGAAGCCGGCAATCTCCGGTATGACCTGTACCAGTCGCCGGTGAAGAAGAACGAATTCATGCGCCTGGAGGTATGGCGCAATCCCGCGGCGCTGGAAGAACACAAGCAGACGCCGCACATCAAGGCGTCGTTCGCCAAGCGACAAGAGCAGGGGTGGAAGACCAACATCACGGTGTGGGAGCGGGTGGCGGACTAGATTGGGTCGCGGCGCGCCCTCGCGCGTTACGTAGGGCCTGGGGGCGTCAGGGCTCGGGCATCCGCATGACGGGATTTATACTGGCCGCGCAATGCGGCTGATGGACGCCATCCATTCCGGGTACGTGTTTCCGCGGCGGGTGCGCATCCTGAGCGAGCACCTGGCGCGGCTGGTGCCGCAGAACGCGACCGTGCTCGACGTGGGCTGCGGCGATGGCCTGCTGGACGAGATGCTTTCCCGGAAGCGGCCGGACCTTTCCATCCGCGGCATCGAAGTGCTGATCCGCAAGAAGACCTACCGGCCCATCGAGCTGTACGACGGCAAGACCATTCCGTTTCCCGACAAGAGTTTTGACGCGGTGATGCTGGTGAACGTGCTGCATCATGCGGACGATCCCCTGGCGCTGCTGAGGGAAGCGGTGCGCGTGGCGCGGCGGGCCATCGTGCTGAAAGACCACACGCTCACGGGTTTCCTGGCGGGGCCGACGCTGCGCTTCATGGACCGGGTGAGCAACGCGCGCCACGGGGTGGCGCTGCCGTATCACTACTGGACCTACGCGGAATGGATGGAGGCCTGCCGGAAGCTGGGGCTCACGGTGGCGGAGTGGGACAAGAAGGTGGGACTGTATCCGTGGTGGGCGAGCTGGGCGTTCGACCGCGAACTGCAGTTCGTGGCCCGGCTGGAATTGGACGGGAAATAGTCCGAAGCGCAGCCCGGTCGCGTTCCGCGTCCGCCGTGTGGGGCTGCCACCCGACTGACATCTGGCGGTACGTCAGCGCGAGGAGGTGGAGGGTGGTTTCAGCGGCGTCGTGCCCTTAGTTCCCAGTAGGCGTTTCGGGGTAGAGGCGTTCGAATTCCGGGTCGCCGCGAAGGATGGCGAGATCGGGATCGCGGCGGGCCCAGTTGGCGTCGGTGAAGCCGGCCTCCCAGGCCTTCTTGATGGCGTCCAGGGCTTCCTGCTTCCGGTTCATCTGTCCGTAGGTACAGGCGACGTTGTAGAGCAGGGTGGCGTCGTTGGGCCGCAGCGAAACGGCGAACTGGGCCTCGCGAACGGCGTCCTCAGTGCGTCCCCGGGCCGCGTAAAGAGCGGCAAGCAAGATGTGGGCGCGGGCGTCTTCGGGAACCTGGCGAAGATGATGCTCCAGCGCCAGGCTCTGGCGCAGGCCCAGGTTGCGGGCCGCATCGTGCTTTCCGAGAGC
>DATIGQ010000214.1 GCA_035454605.1 Terriglobales bacterium | reverse complement strand
CGACTACTGGGGCTACTACAACGTCTGCTTCTTCGGAGACGAGGTACGCGATCCGGGGCGAAACATCCCGCGGGCCCTGCTGTATTCCATCGTGGCCGTGGCCAGCATTTACATCGTGATGAACATCAGCATCCTGGGCGTGATGCCGTGGCGGGAGCTGGACGATGCCGCGCGCACTGATACGCGCTTCTACATCATTTCCATCTTCATGGAGCGCCTCTACGGAAGCTGGGCCGGATATGTGGTGACGGTGCTCATCATGTGGACTGCGTTCGCCTCCGTGTTCTCGCTGTTGCTGGGGTACTCGCGCGTGCCCTATGCGGCGGCTCTGGACGGAAACTACTTCCGGGCTTTCGCACGCGTCCATCCCACGCATCGCTTTCCGCATGTCTCGCTGCTGGCGCTGGGCGTGGTCGCCGCCGCCTTCTGCTTTTTGCGGCTGGCGGACGTGATCGCGGCGCTGGTAGTCATCCGCATCATGCTGCAGTTTCTGGTGCAGGCGGTGGGAGTGATGGTGTTGCGGTGGCGGCGGCCGGACATGCCGCGCCCGTTCCGCATGTGGTTCTATCCGCTGCCGGCCCTCCTGGCCATCACCGGTTTCCTCTACGTGCTGATTTCGCGCCAGAACTTCCTCAAGGAAGTGCGGTATGCGGTAGTGATCCTGGTGGCGGGGACCACGATTTTTCTGTATCGCGCCTGGCGCCATCGGCACTGGCCGTTCGCGACCGCCGTGGACGCAGTCCCCCAGGGCGACTGAGGCCCGCGGGTGCGGGCCTCAAGCTCCGCTGTGCTAACCTTGCCGGATTCGCGGAGTCTAAGTCCCGGCGCTCCTGCTTTTTCTGCGGGTGTGCGCCTGCGAATGGCTGCTTCCCGGACACCTGAAGCCCCGTACCTGATGGCCGATACCGAGAATCCCGTCAGCGTGGTCGCGGCATCGCAGGAGGACTACCTCTCCGCCTTCGCGCCCCTACGCGAGCCGCTCTACCGCAACCTGTGGGCGGCGGCGGTGATTTCCTACACCGGCACGTGGATGCACAACCTGGGTACGGCCTGGCTGATGACCTCGCTCACCACCTCGCCCATGCTGGTGGGTCTGGTGCAAGCGGCCATCAGCCTTCCCGTGTTCCTGGTGGTCCTGCCGGCGGGCGCCTTGGCGGACATGATGGATCGTCGCCGGCTGCTGCTGGTCACCCAGGCCTGGATGGTGGTGATGGCGGCGATCCTTGGAATCCTGACCATCTACGGCGTCGTGACGCCCGGGATCCTGTTGCTGCTCACGTTCCTGTTGGGCCTGGGCGCGGTGATGAACGATCCCGCCTGGCAGGCGATCATCCCCGAGGTGGCATCGCACCAGAGGCTGCCGCAAGCGGTGGCGCTGAACTCGGCCGGGTTCAACATCGCCCGCGCTGTTGGTCCGGCGATTGGCGGATTGATCATTGCGGCCACCAGCTCGGGCGTGGCCTTTCTGCTGAACGCAGCTTCGTTCTTCGGCGTGATCCTGTTCCTGCACCGCTGGAAGCGCGTCCATCACGATATTCCACTCCCGCTGAACAGCATCATGGGCTCGATGAAAGCGGGTTTCGAGCACCTGCGCCAGTCGCCGCCGGTGCAGTCGGTGCTGGTGCGCTCCGGCTTGTTCAGCGTGTTCGCCAGCGGAATGTGGGCCATGCTGCCGCTGATCGCGCGGCCGCACGGTTCCATCGGATTCGGCTTCCTGCTGGGGTCGTTCGGTTTCGGGGCGCTGCTGGGCGCGGGCCTGTTGCCGCTGTTCCGGCGCATGGCTTCGCTCAACGCGCTGGTCTCAACGGCGACGGTGGTGTTCGCCGCGGTCACGGCGGCACTGGCCTACCTGCAGGCGTTTGCTGCGCTGTGCGCTACGCTGCTGGTGGGCGGCTTGGCCTGGATCGTCATCCTGGCGAGCCTGAATCTTTCCGCGCAGACGATGTCGCCGACCCGGCTGCGGGCGCGGTCGCTCTCCATGTATTTACTGGTTCTGCAAGGAGGCTTGGCGGCGGGAAGCGCCCTGTGGGGAGCCGTGGCCGAGAACTCGAGCATGATGACCGCGCTCCTGGCTGCTGCTACCGGACTGATGCTGGGGTTGATGGCCGTGCGTCGGCATCCGCTGCGCGTGGGAGCCATCATTTCCTCCGCCGCCTAGAAGGCCAGTCGGCCAGCGCTGAGGTAAGATATCCGCTCGTTTTTTCCCACTCTGCAAAGGAGATTGAAATGAGGAAGCAGTCCTTCGGAGCATTACTGTTGATTCTGGTCGTGAGTTGCGCAGCGTTCGCGCAGGATGCAGCCAAGAAGGAGCCGGGCCCGCCGCCGACGGTGACCAAGGTGGCGCACAACCAACTGGGTTGGGTGGAGGGTGAAATCGTCCCGGCCGCGGAGGCGATGCCCGAGGACAAGTTCGACTTCGCGCCCTCACAGGGCGAATTCAAGGGCGTGCGCACGTTCCTGCAACAGATCAAGCACGTGGCTGCCGTGAATTACATGGTGGGCGCTGCCATCCGCGAGGAGAAGATCCCGGTCGATATCGGAAGCGGGGAGAGCGGGCCTGACTCCATCAAGACCAAGGCTGAAGCGGTGAAGTTCCTTAAGGATTCCTTCGCGTACCTCCACGGAGCCCTGGATGCGGTGACGGCGGAGAACGCTACGGCCTGGATCAAGAGCCCATTCGGGGATGGTCGGACCACGCGACTGGGTATGTCCATCGTTGCCGTGGCACACCCCTTCGACCATTACGGCCAGCTAGTGGTCTATCTGAGGATGAATGGCATCATCCCGCCGGCCAGCCGACCACAGCAGAAGTAGGAACTAGGGAATCATCGCTAGACAGGACGTGAGAAGTTCTGTGCCGCGGCGTCGGCGTTATCGAACATGCTGACGATGGCGCTGACGTTGGTCAGCTTGAGGACCTCGGCCACCAGGCCCTTGGCGCCGGCCAGCCGCAGTTCGCCGCCGGATTGCCGCAGCTTACCAGAGCAGGCGACCACGATCCCGATTCCCGTGCTGTCGATGTGATCGAGTCCGGAAAGGTCGAGGATCACTTTTTTCTCGGCAGACTTCACCAGATCCGCGATCTGCCACTCCACGTGCTGGGCGTCACGCCCCAGCGTGAGGCGCCCGGCCAGTTGCAGCACGACGATGTCCGGATCAATGCGCTTGGTTTCTATGGTCAGCAAACGCCCTTCCTTTCGATACCTTTTTAGGAAAAAGGCATCTTAGGGGCGGGCGCCGCTCGAAGTCAAACGGCGGGAGAATCTCGGGGGCTAACGACTGGGGACCGGGGCCTTGGAAGCTGCCTTCTTCGCTTTGGCTTTTCGGCTGGTCCACTCGGCGGTGAAGGCGCGGGTCTTGGCCCAGTGCTCGGCTTTTTCCAGATGGTCGAGAAGAGTGCGGCGCAGAGCCAGCGCAGCCAAACCGACGGCGAAGATCCACCAGTTGAAGGCGTTGATGACCGTGCGGAAGGGAAACAATTGCTCCGCCAGTTCCGCCACCGGCCGCACGATGGCCGTGGCGTAGGCTAGAATCAGCGTCCCCTCGAAGAATTGCGTGCGCAGCCAGCCCGCGCCCAGGGCGACAAACAGGAAGAATGATATCGGAACCGTGACCGTGGCCAGCGCGAACAGGATGCGGAATCCCTTGATGCTGCGGTATACGCGGCGGGCCGACTCCAGGTCGATCACGGGCATGCTGCCGCTCGCAATGCCGGAAGAAAAGGCGCCCGAACCGGCGGTGGCGCCAGCCATGGCCAGCATGCCGCTGACCGGACGAACCAAGGCCGGCTTCGGCCGAGGTGGAACCCATCCCGGTTTCGGCTGATCCGGATAAACCACTACGGAAACGTCTTGGGGATGCTTGTTCAAAGCGCCGCCTCCGCTGCACGGCCAAACTGCAGCTTGAGGCTACCCGCCTTTCCAGAGAGCGTAAAGGTGCCCAAAGTAATGACCATCGTAACCATCGTTGGTTACCTGTAACCATTTGCAATGAAAGCAGTTAACAGTCAATTCGCTCCGCTCGGGTTGCCGGCCAACGGCGGGCAGGGCAGAATGATCATCGCATGACGAAACGTCTTGGCTCCTCACGATTGCTCCTGGCCTGGCTCTGCCTCTTCGTGGCGAGCCGCGCGTGGCCCCAGCCGGAGCCCGGAAGTGCCTCACCCAAACCGGATCTGCGGCCGCAACTGGTGGTAGGCACGGACGTGTTCCATCACCTGGTGGGCACTCCGCTGGTGGCGGAAGCCAAGCTGGATTGGCGCTTTGCGATTCTCGAGAACGACAGTGTCAACGCCTACTCCGACGCCAAAGGCCGCGTGTGGGTTGCGGGTGGGCTGGCGCAGCTATTGAAGGAGGACCGAGGACTGTGGGCTGCCGTGCTTTCGCACGAGGTGGCCCACGTGATTCTTCGCCATCCCAACCTCGCGTTGAAGGGGTTACACCTGGCGTTGCCCTACGTGTTCGGCAAAGTGTTGCGCGACCGTGAACACCGAGCCGACGCCACCGGCATGATGCTGATGGCCACGGCGGGATACCATCCCGATTCCATGTTTGTTCTGCAGGATCTGCTGCGGCAGGCCCGTGGGGAAATGCCCAAGCCGCTGGCATTTTTTTCCACCCATCCGCGCTGGGAAACGCGGGAGCAGCACACCCAGCAAGCCTCTCAGGAAGCGCTGGCGGAGTTCGAGCGCCGGTGGCCGGACGCAGCTCAATCACCCGGGGGGTTGCCGCCGCTGCTGGTTTTCCTCGGCGAACCTCAAGTCAGTGTTACCCCGGAGGCGCAAGCCGCGGAACTCCGCGTTCCACTGCATTGCCGGAATGCGCGGGGCCCCATCGCCGTAGTGGTGAAGCCGCAGGATGCCGGCAACCCCTGGAAAGAACTGCGGCAGGAAACGCGCTGTCCTGAACAGGAAGACGGAGTGGTGAGAATGCCGTTGGACGAAGGGGAAGCCGCCTCGCAGCGGAGCTTCCGCGTGAAAGTGAGCATCTACGATGACGAAGGACGCCTGCGCGCGATCTCCAAGTCCTTCGAGGTGCACCCTTCGTCGCGGTAGGTTACCGTCCGTATCGTGCCATCACCTTGGCTTCGGCGAGTACTTTCCCTTTCATCGCGCGCTCCACATCCGCCTTGGTTGCACCGGACTCCAGGTCGAGCATCACGCTAAGCGCATACAACTTGAAGAAGTAGCGGTGGGCCTACCCGGCGGGGGGCAGGGCCCGCCGTATCCGAGACGACGGAAATCGTTGGTTCCTTGGCGTCCGCCCTGGGGAACGTCCTTCTGCTTGGGAACGCCTTCCGGCAATTCGCGCATGGTTGCGGCAAGATCGTAGACCACCCAGTGCACCCAGGTGCCGACGGGCGCGTCCGGATCGTCGGCGATGAGCGCGAAGCTCTTGGTGCCGGCCGGAGGCTCGTTCCAGCGCAATGCCGGAGAGACGTCCGGCCCGTCGCAGGTGTACTTGCGCGGGATGTCGCCGTTGGAAGGGAAGGCTGGGGACTCGATGGAAAGAGACATGGCGTGCCCTCCTCCAGTCTGAGCTTGGCCGAATACTGCCGGTCCAAGGCATGCGACCACGGTCGCGAGGAAGAATGCCGGTAAGATTGCCTGCGTTCGATGCCGGCCTGTCCGTCGCACGGCCACACCGAATCCTCAGTTGGGAATGGCCGGTGGAGGTGCCGTCATCAGCTCCGTGAAGCGGGGATCTTTGCGTATGGTGACAAACTCTTCGTCCTTGTAGACGTCGCCGATGTCCTTGTAACCCTGTTCCATGGCCTTCCTCAGATTGAGCAGGCTGCGCTCCGTGTCGCCGATGTGCGCATACATCCGGGCAATCACGTAGGCGTAGCGGGCGCGGTCCGCAGGCGAGGCCATGTGCGCCGAAACACTGGCCGTACTGGAGCGCCGTTCAAAGACATCGGGATCCAGCTCCAATGCGCGCAGGTATGCGGCCGTAGCTTTCTCGTATTGCTTGCGCGCGAAGTATGCCGTTCCCAGGTTGCTATGGAAGCTGGCCCATTCCGGCAGCACCTGGATGGCGCGCGTGTAGTACTTGACGGCGCGTCCGTAGCTCTTCCGCATGTAGTAGACCACCCCCAGGTTGTTGAGGGCCTGGCCGTATTTCGGGTCCAGTTTGATAGCTTTTTCGAAATTCTTCTTGGCCCGGTCATAGCGCAGCATTTGCAGTTCCGACATGCCCATCTTGTTGTAGAGCACGGCGGTCGAGCGCTGCTTCATTCGGGTCAGGGCGGCGCGATAGTAATCGATGGAGTCGGCAAAGAATTTCTCCGCGCGCAACTCGTCGCCACGCGCTTCCAGTTGCTCTGGCGTCCAGTCGGCCGGAGGCGGTTCGGCACGACGCAGCTCCGCCGGCGTGGTGGCTGCCGTATCCTGATCGGCCGGCGGAACAAAAGCTCCCGGGGTCTGTGCGGCAAGTGGAAGGCTGAACAAGACCAGGCAAATGAACCAACCAGCGTGTGTCACGGCATTACCTCCTACTGGGGCGCGCGATCGCCCCCGCCCTGGCTGGGGGCGGGTTCCGGCTGGGCGGGGGTGGGGCGCGCTTCCTTCTTTTCGTCTTTGAAAATGCCTACAACCTTCCCCAGAAAGCTCTTCTTTTTGGCCGGGGCGGCTTCGGAGCCAGCCGGCGGCTGGCCCGTAGGCGGCGAACCCTCCCCGGAGGGCGGAACGTTTCTAGGATTAGACACCACAACCGGGGTGGTCGGATGCCCGCCGATGCCGAGCAACCGCTGGGCCAATCCCTTCAGCCCGGAACTCTGTTCGCAGGTTTCCTGAGGCTCGGTACCGGCGATGAATGTGGCAAAGTAGGTTTCCGGGCAGGCGGGTGTGGCCAGCAGGTTGGTGGCCTTGTCGATCTGTACGCCCACGATACCGGTGGGGGGACTGAAGGACCGCGAGCGTCCGTATTGCGGATGCTGGATGGCCTTCTTCATGAACTCCGCCCAAATGGGGGCAGCGGTAGTTCCGCCGCTCATGTGCAGGTCGCTGTAGTCGTCAAAACCGACCCACACGATGCAGAGCAGCTCGGAGGTATAGCCGGCAAACCAGGCGTCGTGAGAGGTACCGGTCTTGCCGGCTGCGGGGGCGGAGAAGCCACGCGCGCGCACCCCGGCAGCGGTGCCCGAGTTGATGACCACCTCCATCATTTTGGTCATGACGTAGGCCACGCGCGGATCGAGCACCTGTTTGCGCTCCGCCTGAAACTCTTCCACCGGCCCGCCCGTCGCGGTACGTACGGCGTTGAGCAGCCGGGGTGAAACTCGAACTCCCTGATTGGAGAACACGGTGTAGGCCCCGGCCATATCCAGGGGCGTGGCATCGTAGGCGCCCAGGGCGGCCGCTGGAGTGCCCGCCACAGACTTGATGCCGGCGGCGCGGGCCAGCTCTGCCACCTTGTCAAAGCCGATCTGCTCCGCCAGCCGCACGGTGGCGTTGTTGAGCGAGAGCGCCAGCGCGTAGCGGGCAGTGACCAAGCCGTGGTACTTCTCCTGATAATTCCGCGGCTCGTAGACCTGGTCGCCGTAGAGGAAAGTCGTGGGCGAGTCATCGACGAGTGAAGCCGCAGTCACGACCGGCTGCTGGCCGGTCACCGCAGTGTTGATTGCCGCGGCGTACACAAAGGGCTTGAAGACCGACCCCGTGGGCCGCTTGGCCACCACGTGGTTGAGCTGGCTGGAGCCATAATTGCGGCCGCCCACCAGCGCCAGCACCGCCCCCGTGTGGGCATCCATGGCCACCAGCGCCACCTGAGGCATGGGGCCTGCCTGCACTCGGTTCTCGAACTTACCCTTTCCAACGGGCACGCGGCGGGTGCGCTTCTTGATGAGCTCCGCGTCGACTTCCTTCAGTCCCTGCGCGACGGCATCAGCAGCGTAACGCTGCAGATCGGGATCGAGGGTGGTGTAGATGCGGTAGGCACGCTCGTTGAGATCAGCTTCGCTGTAGCGCTCCAGCAACTGATCCTTCACCAGGTCTACGAAATAAGGAGCATCGCTGGCTTCCACGTTGGGCGGAGCCAGCTTCAGAGGAGCGGCCTTGGCGCGCTCGGCCTCGTCGCGCGTGATGGCGCCGGTTTCCACCATGCCGTCGAGCACCAGGTTGCGCCTCGCCTGCGCCCGTTCCGGATACTTGTATGGAGAAAGATAGCTGGGCCGTTGGATCAGCCCGGCCAGCAGGGCCGCCTCGGGCAGCTTCAGGCTGCGCAGGTCCTTGTTGAAATAGGAGCGCGCCGCCTCGCCAAAGCCGTTGATGGCGAACGACCCTCGCTGTCCCATGTACACTTCGTTCGCGTACAGCTCGAAAATTTGCTCCTTGCTGAAGCGGTGCTCAAGCAGGAAGGTGATGAGAATCTCGGTGAGCTTGCGCTTGACGGTTTTTTCCGGGGTGAGAAAGAACCGCCGGGAAAGCTGCATGGTCAGGGTGGAGCCGCCCTGCTGGCGGTGCCCTTCCCAGAGATCGATGAACACGGCCTGAGCCAGCCGCCAGTAGTTCACTCCCCCGTGCTCGAAGAAGCGGCGGTCCTCGATGGCCAGCACGGCGTCTCGCAGCGCTTTGGGAACTTCTTCATACTGCACCAGACGGCGCTTGGAACGCTGCTCGCTGTCGAACAAAGCGGTCACCAGGACCGGTTCCAGGCCGTAAGACGCCGCCTCGCTGCGGGAGCCGCTGCGCGTCACCACGATGCGCGAGACCTGCCCGTCGCGGAAGAAGATACGCCCTTCCTGGGCGGCAAAGTAGGATTCCGGGCCGGGCCGGACCTCGATGCTGTCGCCGAGCATCTTGTAGCTGCCCATGCGGGCCGCGGATTGTTCCCCCTCGGAGAGATAACCCGCGCGCCGTAGCTCGCTGGCCACATCGTGCACCGTTAACCGGTCGCCCACCCGCACCAGCCGCGGCGCCGCATAGATCTTGGAGGCGTTGCTGAAGATCTGCCCGCTCATGCGCCGCTCCACCAGGCGGTCGTACTTGAGGTAGACCCAGGTGATCAGGCTCAGGCCCACTACGGCGACCAAGATCGCCGCCGAAACGAGGATCTTGCCAGGAAGGCTGGGAGGGACGCGGAGCCAGCTCAAGAAGCGCGCGGCGCCCAGGCCGCCCCTGCGCTTCGAACGCGGCGGGATTTTCCTTCTTGCGGGCACAGTCAACAGGTGAGAGTAAGGCTACGGCCAGAGCCTTGATTATTAGATGCTAGTGCCCGGGTCGCTGTCACCCTCTTGCCCACATGAGCCCGGGGGCCCGACTGGGTGGCCGGGGTGGTCGACATCGCAGAGCCGGCCCTAGAACCTTGCCCCGGTTTGGGCCTTGTTCGAGGTGGAAGGCCTGAACTTCAAGTCCACCGGCCGGCCGGGCAAGTCCACGTGCACCGTATACTCCGCCCAGATGGTCAGGCCATTCGAATCCCGCAGTACGTGAACCTGCTCCGCCCGGAGCGGGATGTCGAGATCCCTGGCTTTCTTGAGCACGATGTCCACGATCTCGGCCTCGCTCTTGTTGGAGTACGAGCCCAGCCTGGCCTCGCTTTCGATGGCATCCTCGAGCTGGAAGTTCGCGAAATAGGGCGGGATAAGCCGATAAGCCAGATAAATGCCGGCCACAACCACGGCCAGTCCAATCAACGCCTTCAACGTTCTCATGGGGGCCTGCCTCCGGATTCACCGGCCACCGGAACGGCCGGGAGGGAAAAGACTCCGGATTACGTCTACAACTGCGCCGATGGTAGCATCCTGCGTTTGGCGTGTCGAGCGCCGCACCACCTCTACCTTGCCCTCGGAAACCTTCTTGCCAACAGTTACGCGGAAGGGAATGCCGACCAGGTCGGCGTCCTTGAACTTGACTCCGGGACGTTCGTCGCGATCGTCGAGGAGAACGTCATAGCCCGCGCCCTCCAGTTGCTCCGCCACCGCGACGGCGGTTTCCAGCAGCTTGCCATCGCGGGCGTTGGTCGGCACAACGACCACCTCGAACGGAGCGATCTGCGGTGGCAGCCAGAAGCCATCGGCATCGTGGCTTTGCTCCACGGCCGCAGTCAGGATGCGCTCCATGCCGATGCCGTAGCTGCCCATGATGGGCGTGACCTCCTTGCCCTCCTGGTCGAGCACGCGCGCACCCAGTGACTCAGCGTACTTGTAACCCAGTTTGAAGATGTGACCGATCTCTACCGCCTTGGAGACGCGCAGCGGATGCCCGCAATTCGGGCAACCCTCGCCGGCTTCGGCGCTGCGCACATCCACCCACTGCGGGACGGCAAAGTCCCTCTCCGGGGTGATGTTTTTCAGGTGATAGTTTTCGCGGTTGGCGCCGGCCACCAGGTTCTTCCGCCCGCGCAGCGCCTCGTCCACCATCACCCGTGCCGGCGCGCCTTTGTAGGACATCTTCTCCGTGCCGATGGGCCCCAGGTATCCGGCGGGTGAGCCGAAGATCTCCTCGATCTCCTCCGCATGCATGGGGCGAAGCGCTTCTCCCGCGGGCAGCGCCGCGGCCAGCTTGGCTTCGTTGAGCATGTGGTCGCCGCGAACAAAGACCACCAGTGGGTAGATCTTCTCGGCATTCAGGTCGCCGGCCATGTAGGCCAGCGTCTTCATCTTCTGCCTGGGAGAGACTTTGAGGAACCGGGCCACGTCCTCGATGGTCTTCATGCCCGGGGTCTCCACCGGCAGAGGTCTGGCGTCGCCTTCGGGCATGAGATCTTCCACCGGCTCCAGGCGCGAGGTTGCCTTCTCCAGGTTGGCGGCGTAACTGCATTTCTCACAACTGGCCACCATGTCCTCGCCGGCTTCGGTCATGACCATGAACTCGTGCGACTGTGAGCCGCCCATGGCCCCGGAGTGCGCTTCCACCACCACGTACTGCAATCCGCAGCGGTCGAAGATGGCGCAGTAGGCGTCGTAATGTTTCTGGTAGCTCGCGTCGAGTCCGGCGGCGTCCAGGTCGAAGGAATACGAATCCTTCATGATGAACTGGCGCACACGCAGCAGGCCCGACTTGGGACGCGGCTCATCACGGAACTTGGTTTGGATCTGGTACCAGATCTGCGGCAGTTGCTTGTAGCTGCGCAGCTCCTTGCGCGCGATCTCGGTCATGACCTCCTCATGGGTCATGCCTAGGCACAGGTCGGCGCCTTTGCGGTCTTTCAGGCGGAACATGTTCTCGCCCATCACCGTCCAGCGCCCGGTTGCGTCCCACAGCTCGCGCGGGTTCAGGGCGGGCAGATAGAACTCCTGCCCGATGCGGTCCATTTCTTCGCGCACGATGGCCTGGATCTTGAGCAGCGCCCGCTGCCCCAGGAAGAGGTAGGAGTAGATGCCGGCGGCGAGCTGCCGGATGTAGCCTGCGCGCACCAGGAACTTGTGGCTGGCGACCTCGGCGTCTGCCGGGGCCTCGCGCAGCGTGGGGATGAACAGTTGCGACCAGCGTTGCATGGAGCTCCTTGCTTTCGAATCGGGTGAATCGTTCATTCTAAAGGATGGCCCTGCGCGGAGCCGATTCCCGAGAGGCCGGGCTGCGTATAATGGGCGTCGCGCCGCGCTCCACGGGTCCGGCAGCAGACTAGACGATGCAACCGGCCGAAGCCACTCCCGTTACCCAGGACGAGCGCACCTTCGCGGTGCTGGCTCACGCTCTGCAGATCGTAGGAACCTTCATCGCCCCGCTGATCATCCTGTTGGTCAAGCGGAACTCGCGCTTCGTGACTTTCCACGCCCTGCAGGCGGTGTTCCTGCAACTGGTGTACATGCTGATCTGGCTGGTGTTCTTCGGGAGCATCATGGCGGTGGCCATCATGGGAGCGGCCGGCGGAGGCAAGTCCGGACCACCGCCCGCGTTCGTCGTCCTCTTTCCCATCGCGTGGCTGTTCGGCATGGCAGGCTGGGCCATCATGCTCATCCTGGCCATCGTGTACGCTATCAAGGCGGGCCGGGGCGAGTGGGCGGAATATCCGGTACTGGGACGCATGGCGCGCGGCATGCTCGGCTTTTGAATCGGCCCATGCGCTCCGACCGCAACCTTTTCGCCGATCTCAGCGTCGGTTCCGACATCGCTCGCGCCTGGACCCTTCCTGCCGACCTCTACACCGACCCTTCCGTGCTGACGCACGAGCACCAGCATCTTTTTGGGAGGACATGGCAGGTGGCGGGACGTCGCGAGCAGGTGGCGCGCCCGGGTGACTACTTCACCTGCCAGATCGCCGACGAGCCGCTGCTCGTGGTGCGCGACGGGGAAGGGAAGCTGCGCGCTTTCTACAACGTTTGCCGGCACCGCGCCGGGCCGCCCGCCGAAGGATGTGGATCGCGCAAAGTCTTCCGCTGCTCTTACCACGGCTGGACCTACGGTCTGGATGGCCGCCTGATCACGGCGCCGGAATTCGAAGGCGTACAGGACTTCCGCGAGGAAGAATTTGGTCTGCGGCCCGTGCCCGTGGAAGAGTGGGCGGCATGGGTGTTCGTGAATCTCGACGACTCCGCCGAACCGCTGCTGACTGCGCTAGGCGAGCTGACGCGGCAGGCCGAACGCTTTCCGCTCGAGCGCATGCGGTTCTTCGAGCGGCGTGAGTACGTGATGCAGTGCAACTGGAAGACCTACGTGGACAACTACCTGGAGGGCTACCATCTGCCCAGCGTCCACCCCGGCCTGAACCGGGAACTGGACTATGGCCAGTACGTCACCGAGACCTTCGCACGCCACTCCCGCCAATCCAGCCCCATCCGCGGTCCGGAGAGCGAACGCGATGCGCCTCGCCGCTATCCGGATGCCGCCGGGCTCGCTGCCGAGTACTTCTGGATCTTTCCCAACTGGATGCTGAACTGCTATCCGGACAATGTGTCGCTGAACATCGTCATGCCGCTGGCGGCGGAACAGACGCTCGCCATCTTTGAGTGGTACGTGTTGGCGGAGTTGATGATGAGCGATGCCGCGCAGGCCGGAGTGCGCTTCAGCCACGAGACCCAACTCGAGGATGGCGACATCTGCGAGAAAGTGCAGCGCAACCTGCGCTCCCGCAGCTACCAGCGCGGCCGCTTCAGCGTCCACCAGGAGAAAGGCGTGCACCACTTCCACCGGCTGTACGCGGAGTGGATAAAGCGCGACTAGCCTCACTTGGTTCCTTCATCGCTTCGATCAGGTACCGCGCCGTGAGTGGCTCGCCGGTTCCGTCCTTCATGATCTCGTCCAGCGGCAGCCGCCCTCCGCGCACGAAGAACTTCTCATGCAGGTAACGGCCGGCCTCCGGCCCCCACTTGCGACCGAAGCGCTGGTCCACAGCATGATGAATCTGCCGGCCGACCATCTCCGCCAAGACGTAGCTTTGCAGATAGATCGGGCCCGTGGAATAGAAGGGATCGAACGCCCACGTCGCCGTGCCGTGCATGTCCACGCCCAGGTACTCGGAGTAGATCCGGTTGTAGAGCGCGACCAGGTCCTGATCGGGATTCTCGTAGGCGGCGAACTCGAACTGCGAATCCGCCATGGTGTCCCGCAGGTCGAACATGGACTTCAGCCGGTAGCGCTCCTGGATGGCGCGAACCTGCTGCGCAGAAAGCCCGAAGTACGGTTCTGCGATCTCGTCGCGGTAGAGCAGCAGCGCCATCACCTGGCCCAGCCCTTCGCCGTAGGCTTCAGCGTAGTTGGCGCGCAACAGGAACGAAGGCTCGCGCATCAGCGTGAAGTGCAGTCCATGGCCGGCTTCGTGCAAGAGCGTGTCCGTGAAGCGTATGCCCTTGTACTTGTTCACCACGATGCGGGCCTGCTTGCCGTAGTAAATGGGATAGGTCCCGCCGCCAAAGGTGATGTCGGCAATCACCACGTCGGTGCCCAGCTTCTCGAAATCGAAGCCCAGCGCCCGGCTCAGCTTCTGAATGCGCGGCCAGGCGTCGTCCGGCGGCAGCAGCGTTTCTTCGAAACCGGCGGTGAGTGTGGAAAAGTAGTACTCGAGATCCCAGGGCTCGACTTTCTCCACCTTCAGCTCACGGCGCATGCGTTCCAGCAGCTTCTTGTAGTCGGCCTCGGTCTCGCGGCGGATCTCCTCGAACCATGCCATCAACCGCTTGCGATCGGTCTGCTTGCGCTCCAGCATGAAGTCCGAAAAGGCGCGCCCGGCATGGCGCTGCCCCAGCGCGTCGCGCAGCTTCATGGCCTTGCGTACGCGCTCGCCGGTCAGCACCGTGATTTGCGCTCGCGCCTCCCAGGCGGCGCGCCGCAGCGCGCGATCCGGCTCGTGGCCTACGATGTTGTTCAGCTCCGCCCGGGTCAGCTTGCGCTCGCCCACCTGGTAGCGGATAGCGCCCTCGTCGCGCTCGATTTCTTCCACCAGCCGGGCCAGTTCCGTGTCGGCCGTGATCCGGGCCTCGATCGCCTCCTGCAGGAAAAGCTGGCGGCGCCGCTCGAGCGTCGGGTCGTCAAGGTGCGCCGCCCGCAGCTTCGCCAGGAATTCCGGCTCCGTTAGGACGTCGCGGATGCGCTGCCGGATGGGCACGGTCGAGAGCTTGTCGTTCCCCACGGCGATCTCGCGGTCCGTGGTCCAGTAGTCGGCCCAAAGCTTTTCCAGTTGCTCTTCCTTGGTGTCGAGTTGGCGGACCAGGCCCTCGTCTTGCGAAAGCGCGATGGCGGGCACCAATAGAACGGAGAGAAGAATCAGGGCAAAGGCTTTCATGCGGAGCGGCTATTACATCACAGCCGGTCAGAACAGTCCTAGCTGGTGCTCGGCCAATTGCTGGTGTGCTCTCCCTACGCTCTGCGCCGGCCGCTTGTCCGCGCCGATGCCGTATTTCCTGCGCAGGCGCGACATGAGCTGCGAGATCTCACGGCGATAGTCATGCGGCAGGTATGCCCGCTTGCCATAACGCCGCCGATACTCCGAGGCCAGGTGAGCGAAATGCTGCTCCACGAAGGGCAGGAACACTTGCAAAGAACAGGGCTTCAGGAACAGGGCGTTGTTGGCCACCATGCGCGCGCCGGCGTTGGCCGCAGCCCGCACTACCGCCTCCAGATTCCGCGGCGAATCCGTGATTCCGGGCAGGATGGGCGCGCACATCACGCCGGCCTCGATCCCTGCTTCGACCAGGCCGCGAACAGCTTCCAAACGCAGATCGGGACGCGGGGCCCGCGGCTCCAGCAGGCGCGCCAATCTGGCGTCGGTGGTGGTCACCGTCACCAGGACGGTGAAATGGTTGTGCGCACTTACCTGCTGCAACACGTCCACATCGCGCAGAATCAGGCTGGATTTGGTCACCATGCTCAGCTCGAGGCCGCGGTGCCGTGCCAGTTCCTCCAGAATGGTGCGGGTCACGCCGTAGCGGCGTTCCGCCGGCTGGTAGGGATCGGTGGCGGTTCCGATGGCGATCATCTCTCCGTCGCGCACCTGGCGCAGATCGCGGCGCAGCATCCAGCCGGCATTCTGCTTGGCATAGATCACGCGCTCGAAGTCGCGCCCGTCGCGCAGCTCCATGAACTCGTGGGTGTAGCGCGCATAACAGTAGTGGCAACCGAATTCGCAGCCGCGGTAGGGATTGATGGTCCAGCGGAA
>DATIGQ010000213.1 GCA_035454605.1 Terriglobales bacterium | reverse complement strand
TGCAGGTAGATGACCAGGTCGGGCGTAGGTATGTGCTCGCGGAAGGCGTTGTAGTAACGGTTGTAGACGTCGAGTTCGGCGTCGGTCAGGTTGATGCAGGCGAACAGCTTGTCCTTCTCGAAGATGTAATCGGCCACGATGGTCTTACGCGCGTTGGGTCCCGCCTCCAGGCCGCGCAGTTGCTCATAGCGCTGCACCAGGAACGACATCTGCGCCTGGAAGGCGGCGCCGGGCTCGCCTTCGTAAAAGGCGGTGAGGAAGCGGTTGTCCTCGGGCTCAGCCACGCGTTGGGCGTGCAACCGCTCCGCGATGATGCGGGCCAGCGTGCTCTTGCCGACCCGGATGGGTCCCTCCACAGCGATGTACCGGGGCAGCTCGAAGAAGTTGGCCATGAGTCCCTGAAGCGCGAGACAGTCCGCAGCATAGCCCGGCTCCCGCACCTGCACAATTGCGGAATCAGTAAACCTCTTGATTGATGTGGTTATGTCGTGATTCGGCCATGTCGTCATCGGCAATGCACGCCCCTCTTGCAGATGACCCGATGACTCGATGACCACAGGACCACATTGCAGTAGGTACAATCTCTCCCCATGCTGGAAGCTCTGGCCGGAGCCGGTGTCAGCGCGGCGGCGATGTTCGGTCTCTACGCCTCGCTCGCGCCGCGGACGCGGCTTTGCGGCCCGGTCTTCTACGGCAACGGTCGCGGCTCCCGCCAACTCGCTCTGACCTTCGACGACGGTCCCAACGACCCGCACACGCTGCGCCTGCTGGAGGTCCTGGCGCGCGAGAACGTGCGGGCGACGTTCTTCCTGATCGGCATGCACGTCGAGAAGCGGCCGGACATCGTGCGGGAAATCCTCGGCGCCGGCCACGCCATCGGCAACCATACCCAGACCCACCCGCGGCTGGCCTTCCTTCCTTCCGCGCGCGTGGCGCACGAGCTGGCAGGCTGCCAGAAGGCGATCGAGCAGGCGGCCGGTTGGCGCGCTACCGTGTTCCGTCCTCCGTACGGATTGAAGCGGCCGGACGTGGTCACCACGGCGCGCTCGCTCGGCCTGGCCACGGTGACCTGGAGCGTGCTGGGCTATGACTGGTACGGCACCACCGCCGACAGCGTCGAACGCCACATCCGCCGGCAGGTGCGCGGCGGCGACGTCATCGTGCTGCACGACGGCTCGCACCGCCGCATGGGAGCCGATCGCGCGCACTCGGTCGAAGCTGCGCGGCGCATCGTCCCGCACTATAAGAGCCAAGGATTTGAGTTCGTCACCGTGCCGGAGATGATGGCGGGCTCCGCGTCGAATTCCTCTTAGCTCTTCTTCGCCCGTTGCTCCCGGCTCATCTCTGCGAACACGTGCAGCGCCGCCTCGATGGTCTGGCTGACGTCGTCGTCGGTGTGGGCGCCGCTGAGGAATGCGGCTTCGAACTGCGACGGCGGAAGATACACGCCCTCGTCGAGCATGCCGCGATGGAAGCGGCCATAGAGCGCGGCATCCGCTTGCTGGGCGGTGGCCCAGTCGCGTACCTCGGTGTTGGTGAAAAACCAGGTAAACATGGAGCCCGCCTGGTTGTGGGTCAGCGCGATGCCGTTCTGCTGCGCCGCCTCCGTCACGCCCGCCACCAGTTGCCGCGTCAGGTCTTCCAGGCCGGTGTAGAAGGTGCGGCGATGCTCCTGCAGATAGCGCAGCGTTGCCAGGCCTGCAGCCATGGCCAGCGGATTGCCGGAGAGTGTTCCCGCCTGGTACACCGGCCCCAGCGGCGCCACCAGGTCCATCATCTCCGCCGGGCCGCCGTAGGCGCCCACCGGCAGGCCGCCGCCGATGATCTTGCCCAGCGTGGTCATGTCCGGCACCACGCCGTAGCGTCCCTGGGCTCCACCCCAGGCCAGCCGGAAGCCGGTCATCACTTCATCGAAGATGAGCAGCGCCCCGTGGCGCGAGGTGATGTAGCGCAGCGCGTCCAGGTATCCAGGCGCGGGCTTCACTACGCCCATGTTGCCCACCACCGGCTCTACGATGACGCAGGCGATCTCCCCCGGCAGCCGCCGGAAGGCGTCCTGCAGCGCCTCCACGTTGTTGAAAGGAAGCGCCAGCGTGAACTGCGCGATGAACTCCGGTACGCCCGCCGAGCCCGGAATGCCCAGCGTGGCCACTCCCGAGCCCGCCTTCACCAGCAGCGAATCGGCATGTCCGTGGTAGCAGCCTTCGAATTTGATCACGTACTTGCGCCCGGTGAAGGCGCGGGCCACGCGGATGGCGGACATGGTCGCTTCGGTGCCCGAATTGACGAAGCGGATCTTCTCGATCGACGGCATGGCCTCGGTGACCAGGTCCGCCAGCGCGGCCTCCGCCGGCGTGGAGGCGCCGAAGCTGGTGCCGTTGCGCGCCGCCAACTCGACCTCCGCCACCACGCGAGGCTCGGCGTGGCCCAGGATCAGCGGCCCCCAGGAGCCCAGGTAATCGAGATACTCGTTGTCGTCGGCGTCCCAGACGCGCGCCCCGCGGCCGCGCACCAGGAAGGGCGGCTCGCCACCCACCGCCAGGAAAGCGCGCACCGGTGAGCTCACGCCGCCGGGCATCAGCGCCTCGGCCTTCTTCTGCAGTTCGCGGGAGCGGTCCAGCTTGCGGGGCATGGGACCTCGGGAAAGGCCAGTACTATACCAGACGG
This sequence comes from Terriglobales bacterium, assembly GCA_035454605.1. NCBI lineage: Bacteria > Pseudomonadati > Acidobacteriota > Terriglobia > Terriglobales > Terriglobales bacterium. The sequence goes on along the minus strand of DATIGQ010000213.1, from coordinate 12,774 downwards.
TTCCCGCGCGGCTGTTAGAATGAACTTCGCATGATTCTTCCCTTCGTCCGCCAGCTCTTTGCGGACGTGGAAAAGCTGGACGCCCTGGCGCGCGCCATACCCCACCTCCGGGCCGGCGCGGGGCGGATAAGTGTCTCCGGCCTCACCCCCACCGCTAAAGCCCTCTATCTGGCGCTGCTTCACCACCGGCTGATGCGACCGCTGGTGGCCGTGGTAGGCAACAATCACGCCGCGGAAGACCTGGCTCCGGTGCTGCGCGCCTTCTGCGAGTTGACGGGCGCGGCAGATCCGCAGTCGGTGCTGGTCCTGCCCGCTTATGACGCCCTGCCCTATGACAATCTCTCGCCCCACCCGGAGATCCAGGAGCAGCGCGCGGCTACGCTATGGAAGATCGCCAGCGGCGAGGCATCCATCGTCATTGTGCCGGTGGCCGCCGCCGCCATGCGCCTGCGCTCTGCGGAGTACTACGCCGGGCTGGGTCGCGTGCTGCGCCGCGGCGAAGCGCTGGATATCCAGGCGCTGACCGAGCACCTGAACGAGGTCGGCTACGCCCCCGCCGACCTGGTGGAGATGCCCGGCGAATACGCCGTGCGGGGCGGCATCCTGGACGTCTATTCGCCGGAGGCCGACCGCCCGGTGCGGGTGGAGTTCTTCGGCGATGAGATCGAGTCCATTCGCAAGTTCGAGCCGGCCTCGCAACGGTCCTCTGCCCCGCTCGACCAGGCCCTGCTTCTGCCGCTCACCGAGACCCCGGTCCGGCAGGAGATGCTCGCCGCCATCCACGCCCGGCTCTCCGGCAGGCGGGTGGCCGGAGCCGAGGTCACCCTCGAACGGGCCATGGCCGCTACCGGCGTGACCGTCTTCCCCGGCTGGGAGCTCTATGCCCCGCTTTCCGGCAGCGAAGGTACGCTGCTGGACCTCCTCCCCGCGTCTGTGGTCATGGTCGATGAGCCCGCCCTCATGCGGTCGGAACTCGAGCACTGGTGGGAGAGAGTCGAGGCCGCCCACGAACGCAGCGGGGTGGGCCGGCTGGCGCCCCCGGAAGAGCTGTATCTGCCGCCGGAACAGCTTGTACCGCTTGTTGACAGCCAGCCCGGCGGCGCGCTGGAGCACTTGGGCATCGAGAGCTCGGGAGAACAACTACAATTGTCGTTGTTGTCCCAGCCCGCGCCCCGTTTCCACGGCTCCATCCCCTCGATGGTGGAGGAGGTAAAGCGCCTTACGGCGGAAGGCCAGCACGTGGTCTTCGCCGCTCCCAATGCGGGCGAGGTGGAGCGTATCGCCGAGGTCCTGGCGGAGTATGGTCTCCCCTATCGCCTGGGCTCCCGCACCGGCTCCGGCAGCGAAACCTGGCTGGAGGAGAGCGGCTACCTGGCGGAAGATCTCACTACTACAACAGTAGTTAAAGCTTCGATTCCTGATGGCGCCATCCTGCCCGGCGCGGCCCTGGCCCTGTTCGGGGCCCGCGACCTGTTCGACGAGTCGGAAACCGTCATTGCGCAACCGGTTCGCCGCAAGTCCAAGGTCTCCGCGTTCCTCTCTGACTTCCGCGACCTGGCGGTGGGCGACTACGTGGTCCACGTGGAGCACGGCATCGGGCGCTACCTGGGCCTGAAGGAGATCGCCCATGGCGACTCCGCCGCGGAGTTCATGGTGCTGGAGTACGCCGAGGGCGCCAAGCTCTATGTGCCGCTCACCCGGCTGGACCTGGTGCAGAAGTACCGCTCGGCGGAGGGCGCCGCACCGCCGCTGGCGCGCCTGGGCAGCGCCGCCTGGACGCGCACCAAGGCCCGGGTCAGGAAGGCCATGCAGGAGATGGCCGACGAGCTGCTCAAGCTCTATGCCCAGCGCCGTGCCGCTGCGGGCCACTCCTTCCCGGCCGACAGCGAATGGCAACGCGAGTTCGAGGACGCCTTCGAGCACAGCGAGACGGAAGACCAGGAACAGGCCGTCGTGGACGTCAAGCGCGACATGCAGTCCACCCAGCCCATGGATCGCCTGCTGTGCGGCGACGTGGGCTACGGCAAGACCGAGGTCGCCATGCGCGCCGCCTTTAAGGCCGTGGGCGACAACAAACAGGTGGTGGTGCTGGCGCCCACCACCGTGCTCGTCTTCCAGCACTATGAAACCTTCCGCCAACGCTTCGCTGCCTTTCCCATCGCGGTCGAAATGCTCAGCCGCTTCCGCACCGCCAAGCAGCAGAAGGAGATCCTGGCGCGCGTCGAGGCCGGCAAGGTGGATATCGTCATCGGCACCCACCGGCTGCTCTCCGGCGATGTGCACTTCCCGAATCTCGGCCTGGTGATCGTGGATGAAGAACAGCGCTTCGGCGTCCGCCATAAGGAACGGCTGAAGCAGCTCAAGAAGGAAGTGGATGTCCTGACCATGTCGGCCACACCCATCCCCCGCACCCTGCACATGTCGCTGGTCGGCTTGCGGGACATGAGCGTGATCGAGACTCCGCCGCGCGACCGCATAGCCATCCAGACCGTGGTGGCCGCCTTCGACGAGCCGCTCATTCGCACCGCCATCGAGCATGAGCTGGAGCGCGGCGGCCAGGTCTATTTCGTCCACAACCGTGTGGACACCATTTACGAAATGGCGGCCCGCATCCAGGAGCTGGCCCCGCGAGCCCGGGTGCTGGTGGGACATGGACAGATGTCGGAGAACGAACTGGAAAAGGTCATGCTCCGCTTCATGCGCCACGACGCCGACGTGCTGGTCTCCACCACCATCATCGAAAACGGCCTGGACATCCCCTTGTGCAACACCATCCTCATTCATCGCGCCGATCGTTTCGGCCTGGCCGATCTTTATCAGCTTCGCGGACGCGTGGGCCGTTCCAACCGGCGTGCCTATGCCTACCTGCTGGTGCCCGGCGGGGATGAACTCACCCCGGTTGCCCGGCGCCGCCTTGCCGCTCTCAAGGAGTTCTCCGACCTGGGCGCCGGGTTCAAGCTGGCGGCGCTCGACCTGGAGCTGCGGGGTGCCGGCAACCTGCTGGGCGCGGAGCAGAGCGGCCACGTCGAAGCCGTGGGCTTCGAGCTCTACACCCAGATGCTGGAGACGACGGTGCGCGAACTGCAAGGGCAGGAAGCGCCACGCGCGCCCGCCGAGACCCAGATCAACCTGGGCCTGCCCATCCGCATTTCGCCGGAATACATTCCGGATGAGAACCAGCGTCTGCGCATGTACAAGCGCGTGGCCGGTGTAGAGTCGGAATCCCAGCTTGCCGATGTGCGCGCCGAACTGGCCGACCGCTACGGCCCGCTTCCGCCCGCTGTCGGCCATTTGCTGGAGTACGCCGCATTACGCCTCGTGGCCGCCGGCCAGGGCGTGACCATGATCGAGCGCCGCCGCCACGAAGTGCAGTTGCACTTCTCCCCTGCCGCCAACATCGATCCAGGCCGCCTGGCCCGTTTCGTCGCTGGTGAACGCGGGGCGCAGTTTACGCCGGCCGGCATCCTGAAATTCCCGCTCAAGTCCACACAGGCCGCGGAAGTCTTGGCGCGTCTAAGAGACCTGTTGCTGCACCTCGCCGCCGGTGAAGCTGCTTCCGGAAAGGCGCGAGATACACTCACCACTACGGAGAAAGCATGAAGACTCGCTGGATGTTGCTGCTGCTGTTCGCGCTGCCTCTAACAGGGATGCCCACGGCCATGGCCGACGGCGGCCCCCAACCGCTGGCCTTGCTGGATCAGTACTTCACGATTCGATTCCAGCACCATCCTACCGAAGCCACGGCAGCGGGTTTCCATGAATACGACTCGCAGCTCGAGGATTACAGTCAGGAAGGGGTACGAGCTGAGATCCGGGACCTTCGTCTTTTGCTCACCCAGTTCGAGAAGTGGGATCCGGCACAGCTCCAGCCCGTAGATGCCGCCGACCGCGAAATGGCGATTTCGCTCATCCGCGGCCGTCTTCTCGAGCTGGAATCGATCCGCAGGTGGGAAAAGAATCCGGACAGCTACGCCAACGGCATCAGCTATGCCGTGTTCGTGATCATGAGCCGCGACTACGCCCCCCAGGCGGAGCGCCTGCGCGCCGTGACGGCGCGCTTGCGCAAGATGCCGGCCGTGTTCGACGCGGCCCGCGCCAATCTGAAGAATCCGCCGCGCATCTACACCGAGATCGCCCTGCAGCAAGCTCCGGGCATCATCGGGTTTTTCAGCGACGATGTGCCCAAGGCTTTTGCCGAAGTGAGAGACGAAGCCCTGCTGGCGGAATTCCGCCAGGCCAACCGTAAAGTGATCGAGGCGCTGAGCGCCTACGAGAAATTCCTGCGCGAAGACCTGCTGCCCCGCTCCCACGGCGACTTTCGCATCGGCGCGGAGAACTTCCGCCAAAAATTGCTCTACGAGGAGATGATGGACACGCCGCTGGAGCGCTTGCTGGAGGTCGGCTACGCCGATCTGCGGCGCAACCAGCAGTGGTTCCGCGAGACGGCCGCGCGCATCGATGCCTCACGGCCGCCGCAGGAAGTGCTGGCCGAGCTGGGCAAGGACCATCCTGCGCCCGCCGCCCTGCTGGACGCTTTCCGCGGCACGCTCGCCGGCCTTCAGGAATTCCTCACCAGCAACAAGATTGTGACCATCCCCTCGCCGGTCGAGCCCATCCTGCAGGAAACGCCGCCCTTCGCCCGCGCGCTCACCTTCGCTTCCATGGACACGCCCGGCGCCTTTGAGACCAAGGCCACCGAAGCCTACTTCAATGTCACGCTTCCCGATAAGGCCTGGTCGGCCAAGGAAGTGGAAGACCACATGTCGTTCTTCAACCGCAACACCATCATTGCGACGTCGGTGCATGAAGCCTATCCCGGCCACTACCTGCAGGGACTGTGGACGGGCCGTGCGCCCACGCGCTTCCGCAAGCTGCTGTGGACCACCGCCGCCTTTGCCGGCTCGAACTCCGAGGGCTGGGCCCACTATGCGGAGCAGATGATGCTCGACGAAGGCTACGGCAACAACGACCCGAAACTCCGCCTGGGCCAGTTGCAGGCAGCCCTGCTGCGCAATTGCCGGTTCCTCGTCGGCCTCCAGATGCACACCGGCAAGATGACGTATGAGCAGGGCATCGAGTTCTTCGAGAAGGAAGGCTACCTCACGCACATCAATGCCGTACGCGAAACCAAGCGCGGCACCGCCGATCCTACCTACCTCATCTACACGCTGGGCAAGCTGGAGATCCTGAAACTGCGCGAAGAGTACCGCCAGCGACAAGGCGACCGCTTCACCATCGGCGCTTTCCACGACGCTTTCCTGGCCCAGGGGCCGGTGCCGCTGGTGGTCATCCGCCAGGCGCTGCTGGGAGAAGAAAAGGCTCCCGCGCAGGCTTTCTCGGCATTGGTGGACGACTTCATTGCCGCCTTCTTCCGTTCGAATCCCACCCCCGCGACCGTGGCCGGAATCCATGAGCACGACGGCCGCATCGAAGACTTCTCGCCCGCCGGCATCCAGGCCCAGGTCAGCGAACTCCGCAGCTTCGAGCGCCGTTTCGAACAGGTGAAGACCGCGACCGCCCTGGAAGCTACAGACCGCGATCTGGCCCTCAGCTTCATTCGCGCCTCCCTCTTGCGCCTGGAAGGCGTGCGCATGTGGCAGACGAATCCGGACGACTACTCCTCGCTCGCCAGCAACACCATCTTTGTTCTGATGAGCCGCGAATTCGCGCCGGTGGACGAGCGGATACGTTCCGCCACCGCCCGGTTGAGCGCCATTCCGCGCCTCCTGGAGCAGGCCCGCGCCAATCTGAAGAACCCGCCGCGCATCCACACCGAGACCGCGCTGCTGCAGCTGCCCGGCATCGTCAGCTTTTTTGAGAACGACGTGCCGGCCGCATTCGCCAGCGTCAAGGATCCGCAACTCATGGCCGACTTCCGGAACGCGAACCAGCAGGCCATTGCCGCGCTGCGCGACTACGAACGGTTCCTTCGCAAGGACCTGCTGCCGCGCTCCAAGGGCGACTTCCGCATCGGCGCCGACCTGTTCCGCAAGAAGCTGCTCTACGAAGAAATGGTGGATACGCCGCTCGACCAGTTGCTGGCCACTGCCTACGCCGACTTGCGCCGCAACCAGGCCGCGTTCGCCGAGACCGCCCGCCAGATCGATCCCGCGCGCTCGCCGCAAGAGGTGCTGGACGCGATCGAACGCGATCATCCGGCGCCCGGCCAGCTTCTGGATGCCGTCCGCAAGACCCTGGGCTCACTGCTCCAATTCGTCGTCGAACACCAGATCATCGGTGTGCCCTCCGGCCGCCACCTGCGCGTCGAAGAGACGCCGCCGTTCATGCGCGCCACCAGCTCCGCATCGCTCGATGCTTCCGGCGCTTTCGAGCAGCATGTGAATGAAGCCTTCTATCACGTCGCCTTGCCCGACCCGGCCGCCACGCCCGAGCAGGTCGAGAGCCACATGCGCAGCTTCAGCTTCGTGGGATTGGTGGGGACCTCCATTCACGAGGCCTATCCCGGCCATTTCACCCAGTACCTGTGGCAGGACAAGGCGCCGTCCAGGTTGCGGCTGTTTTTGGCCACGGATTTCAGCACTCTGGGTTTCGGCTTCGCCTGGACCAACGTCGAAGGCTGGGCTCACTACAGCGAGCAGATGTTGCTGGACGAGGGCTACGGGCGCAGCGGCGCCAACCCGGATGCGAACTTCCTGAAGCTACGCCTCTCCCAGCTCCAGGATGCCTTGCTGCGCAACGCCCGTTTCGTCGTGGGCATCGAGATGCACACCGGCAAGATGACCTACCAGCAAGGCGTTGAGTTCTTCCGCCGCGAAGCCTATCAGCCGCAAGTCAGCGCCGAGCGCGAGACCCGGCGCGGCACCTCCGACCCTACCTACCTGGTCTACACGCTGGGGAAACTGGAGATCCTCAAGCTGCGCGACGACTACAAGAAAGCCCGTGGCGAGCAATTCAGCCTGCACGAGTTCCACGACCGCTTCATGCAGCAGGGCAGTGTGCCGATTCCCGTGATTCGCAAGGCGCTGCTGCGTGAGGATTCACCATAGTGAGGCCGCAGCCCGCGCGGTTATAATCGCCCGTCGCGCCTATCATGCCGCCACGCATCCGCAAAGCCGTCTTTCCCGCCGCCGGCCTGGGCACGCGTTTCCTGCCCGCCACCAAGGCGCAGCCCAAGGAGATGCTGCCCTTGGTGGACAAACCCATCATCCAGTACGGCGTGGAGGAAGCCCTGGCCGCGGGCCTCGACCAGATCATCATCGTCACCGGCCGCGGCAAGAGCGCCATCGAGGACCATTTCGACACCAGCTACGAGCTGGAGCACATGCTGGAGCACCGCGGCAAGAACGACCTGCTGGGCATCGTCCGCCAGATTTCCGACATGATCCACGTGGCCTACGTCCGCCAGAAGGAACAACTCGGCCTTGGCCATGCCGTGCTCATGGCCAAGGAAATGGTTGGTAACGAGCCCTTTGCCGTGCTGCTGGCGGATGATGTCATCGATGCGCCTCGCCCCTGCCTGGCACAAATGGTGGACGCCTACAAGGAAACCGGTTGCTCGATAATTGCTACGCACGTAGTAGAAGGACCCGCCATTGCCGCCTATGGCGTACTGGACGCCAAGCCCACCGACGGGCGCTTTGCCGGACGCCTCTACGAAGTGCGCAACCTGGTAGAGAAGCCGCAGCCTAAGGAGGCGCCCTCGAACCTGGCGGTCATCGGCCGTTACGTTCTCACCCCAGCCATCTTCGACGCCCTGGAACGGACTCCGGCCGGCCGCCTGGGAGAGATCCAGCTCACCGACGCGATTCGCCTGTTGTTGGAGAAGGAAAAGGTCTACGGCTACGTCTTCGAAGGCAAGCGCTACGACACCGGCGATAAACTCGGTTTCCTGCAGGCCACTATCGAACTGGCTCTCAAGCGTGCTGACTTGGGCGCCGACCTCCGCGCCTGGCTCAAGGGACTGAAGCTGTAGCCCGCTATTTCATCGCACCCGTCATCAGGAAATCGTGCTGCCAGTCCTGCTTGTAGCCCGCCTGGCGGAGAGCGGTGGCGATCTGCGCCCAGTGGCGGACGCCGTGCAGCAGCACGTGCACCAGCAGCTTCTGCCGGGTGCAGGTGAACGTGCCCGCGCTGCGCGTCTCAAACGTGATGGTCTCCTTCAGGACGGAATTCGTGGCTCCGGCCAGGAACGAGGTCAGTTTCATGCGCGCCTCGTCGCCCAGCCGGAAAATGGCGTCGAGCGAATCCCTGCGCAGTTCTTCGGGCGACGCGGCCGGCTCCCCCAGCAGGCGCTGCGCGTGCCGATACTCAACCGCGCAAATGTGCCAGACGAGCCCCTTCACGGTGGCGGTGTCACCCGTTCCCACCGGCACTTCCAGCGCCTTGGGTGGCTGCGTTCGCAGCCATTTCTCCCACTTCTGTGTTTCTTCTTCCTCGTATTCGATCAGCTTGTCAAAGGCCAGCCCCGCGATCTCTGACATCGGTCGCTCCCTTGCTTCCTAAGTAACGGCTTTCAGTTTCGCCGATTTCTCCTCCACGCTGCGCGCCAGCTTCAGCTTGTACGCGTTCAGCTTCTTGGCCAAAGGAGCGCTGCCCAGCGCCAGGATCTGAGCCGCCAGCACCGCAGCGTTGGTCGCGCCCGCCTTGCCGATCGCCACCGTCGCGACCGGGATGCCGGCCGGCATCTGCACCGTCGCCAGCAACGAATCCAATCCCTGCAGCGTGGTCGACGGGATGGGGACGCCGATCACCGGCAGCGTGGTATGGGCGGCCACGACGCCCGCCAGGTGGGCGGCGCCGCCGGCGCCCGCAATGATCACCTTCAACCCGCGCCGCGCCGCGCCCTGGGCGAACTCCGCCGTGCGCGCCGGGGAGCGGTGCGCCGAGGTCACGTCCATCTCGTAGGCGATACCGAATTCCTGCAGCACCTTGGCCGCCTCGCTCATGAACTCGAGGTCGGAATCACTGCCCATCACGATCGCTACTTGCGCTTTTTTCATCGGTTTTCGTGTCTCGTTCTTCCCGTTTCAACTCGCCCCACCCGGCAACTACGCCTTCAAACGCAAGGCCCTTGCCCCGATGTCCTTGCGGTAGTGCATGCCCTCGAAGTGAATCTTGCCCGCGGCTTCATATGCGCGCTCTACCGCGCCCTCCAGATCGGGGGCGTGGGCGCAAACGTTCAGCACCCGCCCGCCTGCCGTGAAGTAGCTGCCATCACGCTGCACCGTACCGGCATGGAAGATCTTGACGCCCTCGACCTTCCCCGCGTCCTCCAGGCCCTCAATGTGTTTGCCGCTCTGGTAGCTGCCCGGGTAACCCTCAGAGGCTAACACTACACATGTAGTCGCCCCACTGGACCAGCGCAGATCGCCTTCGCTCACCCGCCCTTCCACGGACGCGATAAACGCGCCCAGCAGGTCGCTCTCCAGCCGCATCAGGATGGCTTGCGTCTCCGGGTCCCCGAAGCGGCAGTTGAACTCCAGCACCATGGGCCCGCGCGCGGTCATCATCAGCCCGCAATACAGGATGCCGCGGTATTCGGCCTCCTCCGCCTTCATGCCTTCGATCACCGGCCGGGCCACGTGGTTGAGAAGCCAGTCGCCCATGTGCGGATCGAGCAGGCTGGGCGTCGAGTAGGCCCCCATGCCGCCGGTATTGGGACCGGTATCGCCATCGCCCACGCGCTTATGGTCCTGCGCGGCAACCAGGGGCGCGACACGCTCCCCATCGGAAAGCACCAGGAACGAGAGTTCTTCGCCCTCCAGGCACTCTTCCAGCACGACCCGCACCCCCGCCTCGCCCAGGCGTTCGCCGCTCAGCATCTCCGTCGCGACGCTCATGGCCTCTTCCTTGCTGGGAGCAATGACCACTCCCTTGCCGGCCGCCAGGCCGTCGGCCTTGACCACGATGGGGGGATGAAAATGGGGCAGCGCGTCCTTCACGTCCGAAGTCGAAAGGCAAATGGCGTAGTGCGCGGTCGGGATCTTCACCCGCTGCATGAACTCTTTGGCGAAGCTCTTGCTCGATTCCAGCCGCGCCGCTTCCCGCGTGGGCCCGAAGATACGCCAGCCGCGTCCCTGGAACTCGTCCACCACGCCTCGCGCCAGCGGCAGTTCCGGCCCCACGACCGTAAGGTCCGGACGGACCTTCTGAGCCACCTGCGCCAGCGCCTCCACCGAGCCCGCGTCCACGGGCACGCATTCGGCTTCCTGGGCGATGCCGCCGTTGCCCGGCGCGCAGATCACTTCGGTAACTTTCGGCGACTGCCGCAGCTTCCACACCAGTGCGTGCTCGCGACCGCCGCCGCCGATGACCAGGACTCGCATATCCGGTTAGATGGGGAATCAAAAGAGTAGGTTCCGTCGGGCAGTAAGTCAATCGCCGGCTCGCGCGACTCGGTACTCGCTAGCTCGTATAATGCCCTTTCCGTGATTACTGTCTCCAAAGAGGACTATCTCAAGGCGATCCTGGAAGCCGAGAGCGAGGGCCAGACCGTCATTTCCGCCACCCTGGCCCACTGGCTGGATGTTTCCGCTCCCGCGGTCACCATGGCTCTGCGTCGCCTGCGCAAGGACGGTCTGGTGCGCGTCCAGAAAGACGGACGCGTGCAGCTCACCGCCGCCGGCCGCGAGATCGCGCAGCGCACCGCCGAACGGCATCACCTCATCGAGCGCATGCTCTCCGAGGTTTTCGGCATGGAGTGGCACAAGGTGCATGACGAAGCCGAGCGCCTGGAGCACGCCGTCTCCGCCGATTTCGAGCTCAAGCTCGCTCAGAAGCTGGGCCGCGGCGGCGTGTGTCCGCATGGCAACCCGGTCACCCCGGAGAACCCGGCCGCCCGCCGTCGCCGCGGATTGAAGCTGCTTTCCGAAGCTGCCCCCGGCGCCTACACCGTCTCCAGCGTGTACGAGCGCGACCGCAACCTACTCGAGTTCCTGGAGCAGCGCGGCATCCGTCCCGGGGTCCGCCTCAAGGTGCTCGCCCGCAACTATGACCAGACCCTGACCGTCATCGCCGGCTCGGCCCGCATCTCCATCGGCGGCCCGGTAGCGGAGAAAGTCTGGGTCACCACGGCCCACGCCTAGCGTCCGCTCCGGGTCCTTCCAAGCGAAGCCAGGAATTTCCCGGCCCCTCACACGTCCTTGTGATGAATCACAGGTAACACTTGCCAATTAACCTAGGTTAAATAGAGAATTATTGCCGTGGTTGATTCCGCCCCTCCGTTCGGAAGCCACCGCACAAGCGTATGAGCACCCGCCCTTGGCGCTTCGAAGCCGAGTCCCCCAGCCTGCCTGAGGTCTATCGCAGCCTGCCGGTGGCGCGTACCGCCAGCTTCTGGCGCAAGATGCTGGCCTTTGCCGGGCCGGGGTATCTGGTGGCCGTCGGCTACATGGATCCCGGCAACTGGGCCACCGACCTAGCCGCCGGCTCGCGCTTCAACTACACCCTGCTCTCGGTCATCATGCTCTCCAACCTGATGGCCATCCTCCTGCAGAGCCTGGCCGTCAAGCTGGGCATCGTCACCGGGCGCGACCTCGCCCAGGCCTGCCGCGACCACTACTCCAAGCCCGTCTCCTTCGGCCTGTGGGTGCTGTGCGAGGTCGCCATCGCCGCCTGCGACCTGGCCGAAGTCATCGGCTCGGCCATTGCGCTGGAACTGCTGTTCGGCATCCCTCTGATCTGGGGTGTGTGTCTCACCGCCCTCGACGTGCTGTTGGTCCTGTTCCTGCAGAACCGCGGCTTCCGTTACATCGAGGCGCTGGTCATCTCGCTCATCAGCGTGGTGGGCTTCTGCTTTGGGCTGGAGATCATCTTCTCCCGCCCCGAGATCCGCGAGATCGCCCGCGGCTTCTTCATTCCCTCGCCCCAGATCGTCACCAACCCGGAGATGCTCTACATCGCCATCGGCATCCTGGGCGCTACGGTGATGCCGCACAATCTCTACCTGCACTCCTCCATCGTGCAGACGCGCAATTTCGAGCGCACCCGCGAAGGCATGCGCGAAGCCATCAAGTTCTCCACTCTGGATTCGACCATCGCGCTGATGTTCGCGCTGTTCGTCAACGCCGCCATCCTCATCGTCTCCGCCGCCACCTTCCATCGCAACGGCTACAGCGAAGTCGCCGAGATCGGCCAGGCCCACCAGCTCCTCACGCCCGTGCTGGGCGTGGTGAGCGCCAGCACCCTGTTCGCTCTCGCCCTGCTGGCTTCCGGCCAGAACTCCACCCTCACCGGCACGCTCGCCGGGCAGATCGTGATGGAAGGCTTCCTGCGCATCCGCCTCAAGCCCTGGCTGCGCCGCCTCATCACCCGCATGGTGGCCATTGTGCCGGCCGTCCTGGTGACCTTCTATTACGGAGAAAGCGGCACCGCCCGCCTGCTGGTCCTGAGCCAGGTGATCCTCAGCATGCAGTTGAGCTTCGCCGTCTTTCCGCTGGTCATGTTCACCAGCGACAAGCTGAAGATGGGCGAGTTCGTGAACCCCGGCTGGGTCAAGACTCTCTCCTGGATGGTGGCCGTCGTCATCGCCGCCCTCAACGCCTGGCTGCTCGTGCAGACCTTCCGCATGTGGATGGCAGGCTAGCGCGCCGAAAACCGGGCACCCTAGTCCCGAGATAAGGTCATTGCTTTTCGGCTGGCGTCGTAGACCGATGGTCGATATCGGACGCGGATCGGATCGTCTACGTCACCCACGGTATCGCCATCCTGGATTACGTTGCCTGAACTCAGGAGGTAGTTGGCAAGGTCATATATCTGCGAAACCTCTTCCATCGTCGGCTTCGATACGTTCTCCATCTCGATTTCTCGGTGCCC
>DATIGQ010000212.1 GCA_035454605.1 Terriglobales bacterium | reverse complement strand
ACCGCAGCGCTCCTGGCCGATTCCCAGGTGGCCGTTTATCCGGTGGACGCGCGTGGGTTGATCGGAGCGCAACAGCTTGCGGACGCGAGCCGCAGCGGGCTGAACGCCGCCGGCATGCTACAGATGGGGCACGAGTACGGCACGCAGGTGCAAAACCTCGGCGCCTCTATCACTTCCAACCAGGGCGTGATGCAGGACTTGGCGCAGCAGACCGGCGGTCGTGCCTACTACAACCGCAACGACATCGACACCGCAGTCGCCCTGGTCGTCAGTGACGGCGGTACGTATTACAACCTGGGCTATTATCCGGACAAGAAGAAGTTTGACGGCTCATTCCGCAAGATCAAAATCTCTGTGACCCGGCCGGGCGTGGAACTCCGCTATCGCCGCGGCTACTACGCGGTGGACCCGGCCAAGATCGACGCCAAGCAGCGGGATGAGGAAATGCAAGCGCTGATGCTGCGCGGCACGGGCGATGCCACCATGGTCATGTTCGACGCGCGCGTGGTGCCGCCCGCGACGCCGGCGGCACAAGCCAAGGTCACGGTGCAGTTCCTGGTGCCGGCGACTTCGTTCAGCGCGGAGGAATCGGGTGGAGGCCGGCACATCAACCTGGACTTCTTTGTCACCGCCGTGACGCCGGACGGTAGGGTTGGGGCAAACACCGGGCAGACCGTGGACGCCACGCTCACCGCAGAGCAGTTCGGGCAAGTGCAGCAGCAGGGATTGCTGCTGCCGATCGATGTCACGGTGCCCGCGGGCGAATACGACCTGCGGCTGGCGGTGCGCGACAACCGTACCGGATACTTCGGAACACTCAGCGCCCCACTGACCGTACGCCGCCCGGGCTCCTGATGCCATGAAGTTCGTCCGCTACAGCAAGTACGTCGCTGACGCCGCCGGGGAGATGAGCCTGGAGGACCTGCTCAACGCCCTCTCCGACTACCTGCTGCAGAGCGGCTTCCAGAGCTCCTACCTGGGCTTCTACGAGATGCGCGGCGAACAGACTCTGGACGAGCTGCGGCGCGCCATCGAGCAGGCCCTGGCGTCGAGCGATTTGCTCGACGACGCCCTGCGCGAACAGATCGAACGTCTGAGGTCCGAGGGCGCGTTCGACGAGCTGGTGGACCGGCTGGTCGAGCGCTTGGAGCAGGAAGACTACATTTCCATCGACCCGCCGCACGAAAGGACGGAAGAATCAGAGTTGCCCGGCCACGCCGACCGGCTGGAGGGCCGCGCCCGCTTCGAGATCACCGACAAGAGCCTGGACTTCCTGGGCTTCAAGGCCCTGCGCGACTTGCTGGCGTCCTTGGGGCGCGCGAGCTTCGGCCGTCATGACACCCGGGACCTGGCCACCGGTATCGAGACCTCGGGCGCGCCCAAACCCTACGAGTTCGGCGATACCCTCAACCTCGACATCAACGCCACCCTGGCCAGCGCCATCCAGCGCGAGGGGCTGCGGGTTCCGCTCAACCTCGAGTATTCCGACTTGCAGGTGCACCAGTGCGAGTACCAGTCTTCGTGCGCCACCGTGCTCATGCTGGATTGCTCGCACTCCATGATCCTCTACGGCGAAGACCGCTTCACTCCGGCCAAGAAGGTCGCCATGGCGCTCTCGCAACTCATCCGAACCCAGTATCCCGGCGACTCGCTCTCCCTGGTTCTCTTCCACGACTCTGCCGAGGAAGTGCCGCTCTCGCAGTTGGCGCGCGTCAAGGTCGGCCCCTACTACACCAACACCCGCGAAGGACTGCGCCTGGCGCAGCGCATTCTGGACCGACAGCGCAAGGACATGCGTCAGATCGTGATGATCACCGACGGCAAGCCCTCAGCGCTCACGCTCGAGGACGGCCGCATCTACAAGAACGCCTTCGGCCTCGATCCGCTGGTGGTCAGCCAGACGTTGGAAGAAGTGTCCAAGTGCAAGCGCGCCGGCATCCTCATCAACACCTTCATGCTGGCTTCGGACTACGGCCTGGTGCAATTCGTGCAGAAGGTCACGGAGATGTGCCGCGGCAAGGCCTACTTCACCACACCCTACACGCTCGGCCAGTACCTGCTGATGGACTACATGTCGAGGAAGACCAGAACGATCCACTGACCGGAGTGGTCACCCCGCCTGAGGTTTCTTGGGTGCTGTGTCTTCCGCCACGAAGTTAACCGTCTTGTGGGTGCCGTCGCAGAACGGCTTGTTGGAAGAGTGCCCGCAGCGGCACAGGGAAAAGGCGGGCTTGCCGGCGAGGTCCCACTCGTTGCCGTCCAAGTCCACCAGCTTCACTTCACCCTCGACCCGGTAGGGGCCGTTCTTCTTCACAATGATTTTGACGTCGGACACGAGAGCCTCCCGGTGAGATGAGCGGACAAGATAACACAGAGCAAGCCGCGGAGCTTGGCAGCCGGCGGCTAGCCGCTAGCTGCCTGCGGATTGCAGCCGCGACTTCAGCAGCATGGCCTGCTCGTAAACGCTGCGCAGCTTCTCCACCACGGCGGGCGGCAGGGCGGGCTCGGCAAGCGCGAGTTGCGAGGAAAGCAGGATCCCGGTCAGCGGGTCGTTCAGTTGAGCATTCAGTTGCTGGCGGACCGCACGCAGGGCGATCTGCTGCTCAAGGACGCGGCGCCAAAGCCCGGCCTGGACGTCGCGGGCCACTCGCTCCGCGGCGCTAATGGAGAGATTGACGGACACCGGGATGGCCGTGCCGGCGCGCGACAGCAACACCTCGGCGCCGCGAGCGTCGGCCTCCACCAACGGCTGGTCCACCACCAGGGCTGAAAACTCCAAGGAGCGCAACAGCGTAGCTGCGCGGCGCACGCTGGCCGCCACCAGCACCTTCTCTCCGACGGTTTGCGTGATGGCCGCTGCACAGCGCCGGGCCATGGGCGAAGAAGTCACGAGCAGGATCATGCCCGATCCTGATGCATGTCGTCGACCAGAACATCGGCTGCTGAAAACACGTGATTTACGCATGGTGTGAGCCGCTTTCTTCCCGGCGTGGAACATGCTTTGGTTCTATTCCTGAACGCCGTACTCCTTGAGCTTGCGGTAGAGGGTAGTCTTGCCAATGCCCAGCAGCCGCGCCGCCAGCAGCTTGTCGCCGTTCAGGCGCTGCAGCGCTTCCAGAATGGCTCTCTTCTCCAGTTCCTGCAGGGAAACGATTCCGTGGTCGGCGGAGGCGCCAGCGGCAAGCGCCGATATGCCTTGCAGGGTGGTGGGTAGGTCCGACGTGTGGAGCACCGGCCCCGAACTCAGCGCCCAGGCGCGCTCGATGGAGTTCTCCAGCTCCCGCACGTTGCCCGGCCAGTCATAGGACATCATGCGTTCCAGGGCATCGTCGGCCAGGGTTCTCTCCGTCCCTGTAGAACGCGCCAGGCGCTCGAGAAAATGGCCCACCAGCAGCGGGATGTCCTCGCGGCGCTCACGCAGGGGCGGGATCCTCAGGTTCACCACATTGAGGCGGAAGTAGAGGTCCTTGCGAAACGTTCCCTGTTGCACCGCCGCCTCCAGGTCGCGGTTGGTGGCTGCCAGGATGCGCACCTGGATGGGCACGCGGCGGGTGCTGCCTACCGGCCGAATCTCCTTCTCCTGCAGCGCCCGCAGCAGCTTGGCCTGCAGGTCCACGGGCAGCTCCGCAATCTCGTCCAGGAACACGGTCCCGCGGTCCGCAATGGCCAACAAGCCCTCCTTGGTGCGGGTGGCTCCGGTGAAAGCGCCTTTGACGTAGCCGAACAGCTCGCTCTCGATCAGCGTGGGCACCAGGGCTCCGCAGTCCACCGGGATGAAGGGCTTGTCGCGATAGGAGCCGGAGAAGTGGATGGAGCGGGCCACCAGTTCCTTGCCGGTGCCGCTCTCGCCCTGGATCAGGACCGGGTGCGTGCTGGAGGCGACCTTGGAGATGATGCGGTAGAGCTTCTCCATCTCCCGCGAGTGGCCCACCATCCCGGCAAACCCTTTGCGGTTGCGCACCTTCTCCCGCAGGACCCGGTTCTCGGTAGAGAGGCGAATCTGGCGCGCCACGCGCTCCAGCAGGAGTCGCAGTTCGTCGACGTGAAAGGGCTTGGCGACATAGTCGCACGCACCCAGTTTCATGGCCTCGACCGCCGATTGCACCGTGGCATAGCCGGTGATCACCACCACCTCGGCCTCCGGGCGGCGGCGGCGGATTTCCTGCAAAACCTCGAGTCCGCTGGCGCCGGGCAGCCGCAGGTCCAGCAAGCACAGGTCGATGCTCTCGGACTCGAGGATGCGGTAGGCGGCGGTGGCGCCGTCGGCCACCGACACCCGAAACCCCAAACCTTCGGCTACTTCGCGGCAGCCCTCGCGGACGGCGGGTTCATCGTCCACGATGAGCACCTGCAAGGCATCCGGGCGCGGTGGCTCTCGAACCGCTGGCATGGTGACGGTGGGCTGCATTGTATGTCCTCTCTCCCCCGGCGGCTACATTCTCAGGTTGCGAGTTGGGCACCCGGGTCTGCCGTGGCGTCCAGCACTTCCCGCACCCGGCGCACGAAGCTGGCGGCGGAAAACGGTTTAGCGAAGAAGGGACGGCCGCGGAGCGGCGCCACCCGGGCCTCATCGCTATAGCCGGAGATGAACAGGACCGGCAATCCGGGCCGCAAGCGAGCCAACTTGTCGCCCAATTCGCGTCCATTCATGCCGGGCATCACCAGATCGGTGATGACCAAATGCACCGGTCCCTCATGATCACCCAGAACCTTGAGTGCATCCTGGCCGCGCCGGGCCGTGAGCACGCGGTAGCCGCACAGCTCCAGCGATTCCGCCAGCGAGTGCCTTACGGCGTCTTCGTCCTCGACCAGCAACACGGTCTCCCGAACGTCCCTTTCCCCGGGTGCGGGGAGCAAGCCCGTGCCTTCCTCGACTATTCCCTCGACTTGCGGCAGCAGGATGCGGACCATGGTGCCGCGCCCGGGATGGCTTTCCAGCTGGATGGCGCCGCCCGCGCCCTTCACTACGCGTTCCACCGTGGCCAGACCCAGCCCGGTCCCCTTGCCTGGGACTTTGGTGGTGAAGAAGGGGTCGAACGCGCGCTGCCGCGTCTCCGTATTCATCCCCACCCCGGTGTCCCGCACTTCCAGCAGGACACAACCCAGGGCGGGGACCGGACCATAAGCGGTTCCCGCGGCTTCGGTTCTGGCGGTCTTCAGGGTCAGGCGTCCGCCTGAAGGCATGGCATCGCGCGCATTGGCGGCCAGGTTCAGAATCATCTGCTCCAGTTGCGAGCGATCGGCCAGAACCCAACCGGCGTCCGCCGCCAACTCCAGACCCAACTCCACATCCTCGCCCAATAGCCGCCGCAGCAGGTCATCCATGTCCGCCAGCAGTTCATTGAGGTCCACCGGCTGAGGGTGGAACGCCTGCTGGCCGGTGTAGGCCAGCAGCTGGTTCACCAGCGTAGTGCCACGTTCTCCGGCACGCTGAATCTCCTCGGCGTAGCGTCGCAGCCGGCTCTGGGGCCGCAATTGTCCCAACAGCAACTCGCTGTAAAGCAGCACCGCGGTGGTCAGGTTGTTGAAGTCGTGCGCCACTCCGGCAGCCAGCCGGCCCAGGGCCTCCAGCTTTTGAGCCTGGCGCAGGTCTTCTTCGAGCTTGCGGCGCCCACCCACGTCCTCAAGCACGGCCATCGTGCCGATGACGGTGCCGGTTGCATCGCATATGGGCGCGCTGGACAGCACCACCTCCACGCTGGATCCATCTCGCCGCCGGCGACGCACCGCCGCTTCCGCCAACTGTCCGCCTTCCAGCACCCGGCGGTGCAACTCCTGAAACTGTGCTTCCTCCTCGTCCGGAACAATGGGTAGCGGCCCGCCCAGGACTTCGCTTGCCTTCCATCCGAACATACGCTCCGCCGCTGGGTTCCAAAGCAGCACTTCCCCCCCGATACCCGTGGCCAAAGTGGGCAAGGGCGAAGCCAGCAGCACGGCCCGCAGCAGTTGCCGGCTGTTCTCCTGCGCGAGGGCCGCCTGCTCCAGCAGAAGCGAGAACCGGTCTGCTGGACGAGTGCCGACCGGAGGAGCCATGCCTTTCCCAAAGCAAACCTGCTTCCGCATTCCGGAAAAGCGGGCAACTCACTGTGGTTGAGGGGGTTATGAAAGACGAGCTGGTCGCCCACGAGAGGAGGTTTTTCCCGAAAAGGAACAGGAGAAGGCGTTAGTCCAACCAGCGGAAACTGACCAAGGCGCTTGATTCCAGCAGGTTAGGGAAGAAAATCCGCTGCGAAGTCTACCGTTCCAAAACGGGAATCACTCGCTCGACCCGCCCCCGCCCGCCCCGCTGGCGACCTCGGACTGAGTGACCGCAACCACGCCGTCGAAGGCCGTAATGGCGAACAGCCGGTCAGGGCGCGAAACCAGGCTGCGCAAGGGCCAGGACGTCTGGGCAATGCGGCTCCATGTGTTGCCGCCATCGTGGCTTTCAAATACGCCGTGGGCGGCGCCCGAAGACGCCAGGAGGCGGCCACGGTGCGCGTCCAGCAGAATGGACGTGATATTCATCGCTGGCAGCCCGCCCAGCACGTGCTCAAACGAGCGTCCGCCATCGCGACTGAGGAAGGCGCCCTCGCGCGTAGCCAGCCATAGCCGCTGGCGGTCATCCAGTTCGATGCCGAACACGAACGACACATAGGACGGGAGGCGCGCCGCCGACCAAGTCGAGCCGCTGTCGGCGGAGATCATCACCGCCCGCCGCGACGCGGCCACGACATGTTCGCCGGAGGCGCGCACTGCGATGTAGGGCAGAGGAGCCAATCCACCGGACCGCCGCCAGGACCGACCCTGGTTCTGGCTGACCAGCAATCCGATCGAGGTCGCCGCAAACCAGTTCTCTGAAGTCAAGGCCAAATCGGCGACACGCGATTTCAGCGACGAAGTGCGACGAATGGGAGCCTTGCGACCGCGGCGTGCTGGAGTCGTCGGCGATTCCTCCAGTACGTTGATGGCCTTCCAGCGTCCCAGTTTGGAGTCATGCAAAAACACACCACGGTTGGTACCGGCCAGCAGGGTGCCGTCTTCCGCAAGACGAAGCGCAAACACGTCGTTCCCGCCCAGACCTTCGTTCAGCTGGCTCCACTGCACACCGCTGTTGCGGGATACGAATACGCCCCCGAACTCCTTGTCGTTGGCCAGACCGGCATAGAGCGTGTCGGGGCGCGCGGGGTCCAAAGCCAGGGCCTCGACGCGCCGGTGCGAAAAGCCGACGTTGGAAGCGCGGAAGGTGCGGCCTCCGTCGAAGCTGGCCACGACGCCCGCGCGATCGGTAGCCAGAAGCACGCGATCGGAGTTACGCGGATCCACCAGGACGTCGTTGATAATGTAGTTGGGCGGAGTCAGGCGCAGCCATCGGCTGCCTCCATCTTCCGTGCGCCACAGGCCCTCGGTGGTGCCGGCGTACACCACAAATCGCTGCTGCGGATCCTGCCGCAGCACACGCGTCCGGCGCGCCGATGCCGGAATACCCTGGATCTTGCGGAACTGTTCGCCGCCGTTCTCGCTCTTGTAGATTCCCGAGCAGGCGCTGGCATAGACCGTGGCCGGGTCTCCCCGGTCGATGATGATGGAAAACACATCCGAATCGTCGATCACGCCACGGTCGATGCGCGCCCAACTGCGGCCGCCATCCATGGTTTTCCAAGGCAAGTGCCAAGTACCGGCGTAGATGATGTCAGGGTTGCGGGGATCGATGGCGATACTCTCGATGTTGCGGATCTCAGCGTGAAACTCGGGCGAGATGCGGTGCCACGTATCGCCGCTGTCAGCCGAGCGAAAGACGCCGTCCAGCGCTCCGGCCACCAGGATGCGGGAATCGGAGGGGGCCACAGCCAGCGCCCGTACGGACTTGTCGTGCAGTCCGGGCAGCGCCTGCCACGTGCGTCCGCCGTCACGGCTGCGAAAAGTGTCTCCGCCGTTCTTCTCGATGTCCCAGCCGGAAACGTAGATCACGTTGGGCCGGGCGGGATCGAACACGATGTGGTCCAGCACCAAGGTGTCCGAACTGCCGAGCCGCACGGAGGGTTCCCAGCTTGCGCCACCATTACGGGAAACGTAGATCTGACCGGCGCTGGTGCCGAGCAGGATACGATCAGGATTGGAAGGATCGTAGGCCAGGGTGCGGACGTCGCCCCCTTCCGGGCCAAGCAACATCCACTCCGACGCCGCCGTTGCCGGCACTGCCGCCAGAACCAACCCCAAAGAAAACGCGAGCACGATACGAGTGCGATTTGTAAGAGGCTTCGTCATGGTTGCCCAAGGGCTCGCCCGGTCGGGGGATTCCGGCGAACCGAACTCCCCCAGCCTGCCTGAGATGGCCGGCTTCAGGCAAGTTACCAGAGCCTAAAGAGACAATGGCCGGTCGGGCGTGTCCGCCCGCCCGGCCATGTTGGTCCACCCTTGTACTACGCCGGGTGCTCCAGCGACAGATTACGCCGCTAGTAGCTGGCTCCGGACGGAACAATCACCATCTCCGCCCGCCTGCCGCCTTCGCTGCCGGCTCGGGTCTCGATGCGGCTGGCATCGATCCCCTTCTCTTTCACCAGATAGGCCTTGCTGTTGTCCGCACGCTGCATAGCCAAGGTTGCCGCCTTCCTCTCATCGGCATCCGCCTGGCCGACAACTACGAGCCGCGAATCGGCGTCACGCTGCAGCCGCAGCGCTACGTCATCCAGCACGGCCTTGCAGGTGTTATCCACCCGCCCCGGCCGGACCTTGTTGGGGAACTCGCACTCGCTCATCTTCTCTGCCTGCGGCGGGGGCGGCGGCACGGTCACGTTGACCATGGCGCTTCCCGAGTCCGACAGTCCGCGGTCGTCCGTGCAGGTGGCGCTCACCGTGATGCTGCCAGCCGGCGCGCCCGCCGTATCCAGCGTGGCGCTGGCCCCGCTGCCCGATACGCGTCCTCCGGTAGAACTCCACCCGGCGATGCTCACCGGGCGTCCGTCCGGGCTGGTGCACGAGCAGGTGATCGTGGAAGCTTCACCCGACTGCACCGTGGTTGGATTCGCCGAGCAGGACATCTGCGGAGGATTCCTCGGCGGCTCCTTCACCATGAAGCTGGCCGAGCACTCCGCCGACTTCTTCTTGTTGTCCGACACCCGAGCCGTCACGGTGTAGCTTCCCGGTCCCAAGCCCGCGGTGTTCACCGTGCCCACGTTACCTTCCCCGGTGACCGTACCGCCGGTCGAATTCCAGGAGTAAATCAGGGTAGCGTTCTTGGAGAAGTTGGCCCCCGTGGCCGTCACCCGCACGGCCTCGCCCGCCATTACCTCGGTGGGTTCGGCGCTGCAACTGGCGCTGGGAGGAATCGGCTCCTCGATGCCCAACTTGATCACGACGCCCGTACGCAACCGTGCGCCATTCAGGTTCGTGCGACCCAGGACGGGACCAAAGTTGTGGTGCCCATAGACGAAGTCGGCCTCAATCAGGCGCAAGTCGATGCGCCGCGTCAGGATCACATCCAGACCACCGCCGGTTGCCAGTCCGAAGCCATTACTCGAATTCAACCCTTCCGGAGACAAGCGGTGCAAACCGGCCAGGAAGTGGATAAACGGTCGGACCCGCTCATCCTCCTGGCGGAATGAGAATCGCGGGCCGACCATGATGGTGGTCGCGTCGGCGTTGTCGCCGTATTGTCCCCCGACGTCGAACGAGATTCCCCACCACTTGTCCACGTTGTAGGTGGCGTTGACGCCGAAGCCGCGAGGCATTTCGCGTATGACCACGCCGTTAAGCGACCCTCCGGGGTCCATCCAGGAATAGCCGCCGAAGATGTCCACCTTGGGAACCACCGCATCGCCCTGGGCCCACGCGGGAGACGTCACCGCAAGCAGCGTCAGCGCGACAAGGGCCAGGAAACTACCACTCTTTGTGCGACAGTGCATGTTTGCATCCTCCGGAACCTTCTGCCAGTAACCAACAGATCAAAGCTGGATCGGAAAAACAGGGAACCCAGGAAGCGCTCCCCGCTACGCCTATTTGGAGAGGCGTAACCGGCAAAGCATTCTAACAGCAAAACAGAATAGCTCGCAAAGCGCAAAGTCAAGCTTTGTGTTTCGGAGCTATTCTCGGGCAGAGCCGCAGCCCAACGCAACTGCTAGCTTCGACAGGTCTGGCAGAACGCGAGGACCGTAGTCGCCGCCGGCGCCAACGGTCCCCGCCGACCTGGCCTTACTTCACTACCTAGTTTCCACCGACCACCCGCAGCAGCAGTCGCGTCCCGCTATCCAGCGACACGTTCTTGCTTGGGGAAGCGATGACGGATCCCTGCGTCGCGCTGGAGCCCGCCGATTGCAACTGCAGGCCGTCCAGACCCACCACTCCCGTCGTGGCCGAGGTCAGTTCCGCCGCGGCAGAATTGGTGCCGCCCACACTGCTGCCTATCTCGCTGGTGGTGTGCGCTGCGGTGTTCACTACGCCACCCGCCAGGTTTCCGGTTGTGCCAGCTGCCGCCCCGACCGTGCTGCCGACCGTAGAAGTCGCGCCACCCAGCAACCCGCCGTTGGCGGTCCGGCCTTGTCCGGAGGCATGTGCGGCGCTCATGGTGCTTCCCGCCCCGGAAACCATGGGTTCTTCGGCCATCAGGGATGAGGAAGCGGCACTCTGGGCCGCCGCTACCGCCTGGATGGTTGCGTCAAGCGGAATCTCCCTTCCGTCCTTCAGCAGGGCGCGATCAAACACGATACCCAGTTCGGATTGCGATTCGGCCTTGCCCTTCTCCCGGGCCTGGGCCTTGGTGACTCGTCCGATGAGCTTCGAGCCGCGGGGTATCACCGTTTGACCCGCGGACTTTACGTCTTGTGTGGTCTTGGCCTCGACCCGGTCACCTTGCTTGTTCTTGTTGGCGCTGACCGACTTCGTCAGGGTGGCATCGATCACCGTACCGCTGGAGAGCTTTGCGGAATTGCCGCCCGCCTTGGCCGAGGCGGAAGCATCTGCCGAGCTGCTTGCCGAAGCCTTGGCATCCTTCTTCTGCTGCTTGTTCTGGGCCGGCTCCGAGCTTGCGTTGACCTCCTGCGATGTGGCTGCCGAGTTGCTCGACTCCACCTGCGCGCCCGACTTCCCCGCCGAGGCTTGTGTGCTGCTCGTGCCGGTCGCTGTGCCCTTTGCCCCCGCTTCGGTTTGCGCCACGGCAAGCCCGAGTGAAAGCCCGATTACTAAAAGAATCAATGCGAGACGCTTCATCATGACCTCCTGAGTTTCGTCCCAGGGGGCGGGACGGATAATCCAGTAGCTGGGAGGTTCAGATGCCCAAGGCCCAGTCCGGGTTTGCCTCAAGGGAGTAAGACGAGACCTGTCAATACGTTAGGAAGGCGCCGGGAGGGGGTAACCCCTAATCCGCGGCCGCTTCTTCCCAGCGTCGAAAGCGCCGCAGGTCTCCCCGCACCGAGTGCAGCACCCAGGCAACGATGGTAGCGTCATCAAGGTAGCCGATGATGGGCAGGGCGTCCGGGACAACATCCAGGGGATTCACGAAATAAATCAGCGCAGCCAGCAGGGCCACTACCGTCCGCCATGGGACGTCGGTGTAACGGCGGCGCCGCCAGGAGCGCAGCAGCCGCAGTGCGGTGGTGAAATCTTCCCACAGGCTGCCGAACACACCCCGGCGGCGTTCGGCCTTTCGCTGGGCCTCTTCGAGCAGGCGACCGGAACGCTCGGGATCCTGCGCGTACGATTCGGCTGCCTTCTTGGCCCGGCGCAGGCCCCGTCTCAATTCGTGCGACACGTAAGGCTCCTCATGGCTGCTCGCTGCCTCCTTGTATTATGCAACGTCAACCACTCCGATGCCATGCCCGACGCGTTGAGCCGCGCGATCTCCGCTGGACGGCTCAGCCCGTGCGCCGATAATATTCGGACTATTCTTCTGGAGGTCGAAATGAGAGCGTTGATTCTTCTTTTCTTCTTCTGCCTATTTCCCTGTTCGCCGGCCCTGTTGGCCGACGAGGGCCATCATCACGCAGCCGGCGGCGCCGAGAAGATAGGCCGAGTCGTCTTCCCGGTTTCGTGCTCGGCGGAAGCCCAAAGGGATTTCAGCCGCGCCGTCGCCCTCCTGCATTCGTTCTGGTACGAAGAAGCGGAGAAGGCATTCCGCGCCATCGCCGAGAAAGACCCGACGTGCGCTATGGCGCACTGGGGCGTGGCGATGACGAATTTCCGCCTGCTCTGGTATGCGCCCGATCCGGCCACGCGCGAGAAGATGCGTGAGGAACTGGGCCGGGCGGAGAGCCTTAAACCCCGCACCGCGCGTGAGCGCGACTACATCGCCGCGTTGTTCGGGTACTTCCGCGACCCGCAGCGCAAGGACCACCCCGCGCTCATGGTGGAGTATGAGCAGGCCATGGAGAAGCTGCACCAGCGCTATCCGCGGGACAAAGAAGCCGGCATCTTCTATGCCCTGGCATTGCTGGGCGCCGCGCAGGCCCAGCCCCCGGACAAGACCTACCCGCGCCAGCGCAAGGCGGGCGCCATCCTGGAGCCCCTGTTCCGCGCCCAGCCTGATCATCCCGGCCTGGCCCACTATGTGATTCACACCTACGACTTCCCGGTGCTGGCGGAGCAGGGTCTGGACGCGGCGCGGCGCTACGCCCGGATTGCGCCAGCGGTACCGCACGCTCTGCACATGCCCTCGCACATCTTCATTCGTCTCGGGCTGTGGGACGACGCCATCCGTTCCAACCGGGCCTCGGCGGAGGCGGCGCGCGCCTACGCTCGAAACCGCGGCTGGGAGGGCGCCTGGGACCAGCAACTGCATGCCATGGACTACCTCGCCTACGCCTACCTGCAAAAGGGAGAGCAAGCCGAGGCCGAGCATGTGCTCGAGGAGTTGCGGAGCATCAAGACCGGCATGCCGATGAGCGCGACTGCACACTATGCCTTCGCGGCCATCCCCGCCCGGCTGGCGATCGAGTCGCGGCATTGGAATCAGGCGATGGCTCTTCAGCCTCGCCCCGATGCCAGTCCATGGGCAGTTGCGATGGTCCACTGGGCCCGTGCCGTGGCCGCCGCACGCAGCGGCAACATGGATGCCTCCCGCGAGGACCTGGCAAAGCTCACCGAGCTGCGTGACCAGCTTCGCCAGTCAAAGACGCCATTCTGGACCGACCAGACCGAGGTCCTTCACTTGAGTGCGGCTGCGTGGGCAGCCCATGCCCAGGGCAACGGGCAGGAGGCCGAGCGACTCATGCGCGCTTCCGCCGATCTTGAGGACTCGACCGACAAGCATCCCGTCACGCCCGGCGCCATCACGCCGGCGCGGGAAATGCTGGGCGATTTGCTGATGGAATTGAAGCGGCCGAAGGAAGCCTTGGTAGAGTACGAGGCTTCGCTCAAGAGCGCGCCCCAACGATTCAACGGCCTGTATGGAGCTGCGCGCGCCGCTTAACTGGCCGCGGATCCCGCGATGGCACGGAGCTTTTACAACCGGCTGTTGGAGACCTGCGGGGAGCAGAACACGGAGCGCAAGGAACTCGACGCCGCCCGAACCTTCATCGCCAAGCGCTAGCGGGTCCGGGAGCGTGCGGCGTTCACCTTCACCAGCAGATCGCGGGCCGGCTGCCGGTACGGGCTGTTGATTTCCACCGCCTGCATCAGCACTTGCCGCGCTTCCGTCAAACGGTTCAGTTTGGCGTAGGCGAACCCCAGGTAGTACAGACATTCGGCGAGCACTCCGGGTTCGTTCTTCAGTGCGCCGGACGCCTCTTGCAGTTCGGCGATGGCTGCCCTGCTGTTACCCTGGTTCAGCAGCGCCTTGCCCAAGGTGGTGTGGGCCGTGGCCGCCAGCAACGCACGTTGCGGATCGCTGGCCGCCTCCTTATCAGCCAATTCCGTCGCCTTGCGTCCGTATTCCACCCCGCGGGCCGCCGTCTTCGGATCGGAACCAAATGTGTCCGCCAGCAGCACCAGCACGGGAACGCTTTCCGGATTCGCGGCCAGCGTTTTCTCCGCATAGGAGACCAGGCGCTGCCGATCGTTCATTTGCTGCAGCGCGATCATAGCGAACTGGGCTACCTGTTCCTCGAATTTCGACTCCGGAAACGCGGGCGTGAAGCGTTCGATCAGAGCCATGCGCTCCGACGGCTTCTCTTCGCCGGCGATGCCGTTGAAGGCCACGCTTTCCAGGTACTCGTAGGACGACTTGTACTGCGCCCGCTGCTCCTCGACTCTTGGCCGGAACTCTTCGTCCGTCATGCCTTCCGGTTTTTGCTTGCCGATGGTGTTGTACAGCTCGCCGCCGCGCAACGCGTATTCCACCAAGCGCGCGTTGTCCTTGATCTGCAGCGCCGCCGTGACCTGCGCCATGATCAGGTCCAGATTGTTGGGCATGGCTTCGAGCGCCTTGTCGCCATGCGCAAGAGCGTCCTGGGCATCGCCCCGTGCCAGCGCCAGTTCCGCCAACTGGGACTGTCCATAGGCCACGGCTGCGGCGTTTGAGGAGAACTGCTGCACGAATTCCTCGAGCATCTGCGCCTTTTTCTGAGGATCCGGCTCCTGATTGACCTGCTGGAGCGCGCCATCCTCGGGCGTACCGGCGGGAATGATGATGATCTGGGCGAGTTGCGCTGGTGCCGCTGTGCTTGCCCCCAGCAGCAGGAGGGCCGCGATGAACACACGCGTGGGGCGCATGGATACCTCCGCGAAGTTGAGGTGGCAAACGGCGGGCATGGTAGCGCCGATTGCCAGCCTGCGCAAGACACCGCAAGCGGCCGATTGGAACCAGGCCCCAATTCCCGGCCACTCCAACGCTACTTCCGACCCGCTCTCTTTTGCGCCACCACCAGCCCGCGCGGTGTGGGCATCAGCACCACCGAAATCAATCCTTCCTGCTCCATCCGCAGCGCCGCCTCGCGAACCACTTTCAGGTGCGAGCTGGCGTCGTGCATCAGGATCAAGCCCGTGGGACTCACTTGCGGCAGGAAGCGCCGGACCTCCTGCTCGCGGATGGGTGGATCGCTGTCGCTGAAGAACAGGTCGATCGTCCCATCGACCTTGAGCTCCAGGCTCGACTGGTTGCGGCAATCGACCCACGGCGTCAGCCCGGCCGCCTGCAGCCGCTCCTTCGCCTTCGCGAACACCACCGGGTCGTGCTCGCAGGTGATGACTTTCCCGAATCCGTTCTGTTTCAGTCCCTCGGCCATCCACAGCGTGCTTGCGCCCATGAAACTGCCGGTCTCGACTACCAGGCTCGGCTTGACGGTGGTGACCAGGGACTTCAGGAATTCCAGTACCTCGACCTCGGCGGTCATGGAGTCGTACATTCGCCAGCGCTCCGGATGCGGGCATTCGGGCGTGGCGCGGTGGTACTCCGGCTGCATCACGGTTCCGTGCTCACTGGCGTGCTGCGCGATGCGGTGCTCCGCCTTATCTCGCTTGAACCGCCGCCGCACCACGATCACCAGGATGACACCGGCGGCCATCGAAAGCAGGCTCACCGCCTGCGCGTTGGTCAGCCCAAAGACTGATCGCGGGTTGATGCGGATGAACTCCACCAGGAAGCGCGCCAATCCACTTAACATGAAGTACTGGGCGGCCACTTCGCCCACCGGGCGCGGTTGCAGGAGCACCTTCGCGCCCACCCGCCAGAGGTAATAGAAGATGACTACGCCCGCCAGGAACTCGTAAATGGGCGTTGGGTGCACGCGCTCCGTCGTCGGCACCAGGCCGTGCGGGAAGCTCATGCCCCAGGGAAGCGAGGTCGGGACGCCATAGTCACCGTCGCCCGAAAGCAGGCACCCGATGCGTCCGACTGCGTATCCCAGCGTCACTGCCGGCGCGGTCACATCCAGCATCACCAGCAGCGGCATTTTGTAGTGCCGCGCCAGCAGAATCACCGTCACAAGACCGGCGATGGCGGCTCCATACCAGGCGAATCCGCTGGAACTGAACAGCCGCCCCAGGGGATCGGCGAACAGCTCGGCCGGCGTCTCCAGTACGTGGTAGAGCTTCGAGCCCGCCAAGCCGGCGGCGCCCAGCCACAGCACGATGTTCAGGGCGTCCGCCGAGAGCCTGCGCCGCTTCAGGTCGGCTTCCAGGGCTTTGTAGCCACACACCAGCCCCAGCCAGACCATCAGGCCGTAGGTCCCCAGCCTTAGCGGGCCGATCTCAATGAAGGGATACAGGTGCGTGATCCTTGCAGAATCTCGCCAGCAGTATAACGACCTCTAGCCTTCGAGTCGTGCGCCACTCGCTGGATCGAAGGAGTGGATGCGCTCCGGCTCGATGTGCAGCCACACCTGCTCACCGGTGCGGAACCCGAGTTCCACGCGCTCCACCGCGGTGATGCGCAGTCCCGCCAGTTCGAGGTCCAGATAGGCCAGGGCGCCATGCGGTTCCACCAGGCCCACTTTGGCCGGCCAAGCGTTTGCTCGATGCTCTCGGCTGACGCGCACATGCTCCGGACGTACGCCCAGCGTCACTTTGCCTTCGGGAACGACCTTCGCGGCAACTCCCGCAGGCAGCCGTTGCTCACCGACCCGGACCCAGCCTGCGCCATCGGCTACCTGCACTGTGGCTTCAAGCAGATTGATGGTCGGAGTACCAAAAAAGGCAGCGACGAAAACGTTGGCCGGCCGTTCGTAGATCTCGGTAGGAGTACCGCATTGCTCGACCGAACCCGCCTTCATCACCGCAATGCGGTCGGAGAGGGAGAGCGCTTCCTCCTGGTCATGGGTGACGTAGATGAAAGTCGTCTTCAGTTGCGTGTGCAGCCGCCGCAGCTCGCGTCGCATCTGGGCGCGCAACGGCGCATCGAGGTTGGACAACGGCTCGTCGAACAGGAACAGCTGGGGCTGCCGCACGATGGCGCGGCCCAGCGCAACTCGCTGCCTTTCGCCGCCGGAAAGTTGCGCCGGCCGCTTGTCCAACAAGCGCACCAGGTCGAGCATCTGGGCGGCGTGGTTTACCCGCTGCCGGATCTCCTCGCTGGCCTTGCCGGCCAGCTCCAGCGGGAATGCCATGTTGCCGAACACCGTCCGGTGCGGATACAAGGCGTAACTCTGGAACACGAAGGCAATGTCCCGCTGGTGAGGCGACAGGCCCGTGAGGTCACGGCTGTCGAGCCGGATCGCGCCGCTGGAGGCATCTTCCAGTCCCGCAATCAGGTTGAGCGTAGTGGACTTGCCGCATCCGCTCGGGCCCACCAGCGTGAAGAACTCGCCCTGCGCGATGGTGAGCGAGGGTATCTCTACCGCCACCCGGTTGCCAAAACGCTTGCTGAGATTCTCGAGGTGGAGGTCCATCGCTAGCCCTTTACCGCTCCCGCCGTGAGCCCGCTGACGATGCGCCGCTGGAACAGGAGGACCAGCAACACACTGGGCAGCGTCGCCAGCACGGCGGCGGCCGCGATCTCACCCCACGGAATCTCATGCAATCCGGGAAACAACGCGATGGCGACCGGCAGCGTTCGCGCTCGCGGACTCGCCGTCAGCGTGAAAGCGTACAAGAACTCGTTCCAGGAAAAGATGAACACCAGCAGCCCCACGCTCAGCAAGCCCGGTGCGCCTAGCGGCAGCACTACGTGCCGCAAAATGCCAAGGTGCGAACACCCGTCTACGCGCGCCGCCCGGTACAGGTCGTCCGGAATCTCCTGGAAGAAACTGGTCAGTGTCCACACTGTGAACGGCAGAGTGAAAACGGCATGCGCCAGAATGACGGCCAGCAGGTTGTCGCGGATACCCAGCCGAATGAATACTAGGTAAAGCGGCCCGACGTTGGAGATGGCCGGAAACATGGAGAGGAACAACAACCCCACCAGCACGAAGCTCCGTCCGCGTATCTCCAGCTTGGCCAGCGCGTAGGAGGCCGGAATGCCCAGAGAGAAGCCCAGCAATACGCTGGCTACGGCGACCAGCGCGCTATTCAGGAACGCGCGCAGGAAACCCGGCGCAGCCAGCACGGCGAGAAAGTGACTCAAGGTGGGCGGCGAAGGCAGCAGCGGCGGCAGCTGCGCCAGTTGCCCCGTAGGCTTCAGTGCCGTGACCAACTGCCAGGCGAACGGCATCAGAACGAAACTCAACATCAAACCCACCGACGCCGCGAGGAAGAGCGATTTCAGCCCGGAGCGGCTCACGCGGCCTCCCTGGCGCGCTGTTCCCAGGCCCGCCGCAACTGATGGAGATAGGC
Source organism: Terriglobales bacterium (assembly GCA_035454605.1). Taxonomy (NCBI): domain Bacteria; kingdom Pseudomonadati; phylum Acidobacteriota; class Terriglobia; order Terriglobales; species Terriglobales bacterium. The sequence continues at coordinate 8,147 of DATIGQ010000212.1, read as the reverse complement.
GAGGCTCAGCGCAAACACGAACAGGAACGTGGCCACGGCCACCGCTGACCCGTAGCCGAATTGCAAGGTCCGATAGAGCAGCTTGTAGGCGTAGACCACCAGGGTTTCGCTCTCGTTGGCCGGACCGCCGCCGGTGAGCACGAAGATCAAGTCGAAGATGCGCGCGGCGTCCATCGTGCGGAAAAGCAGGGCGAGCAAGATCACCGGACGCAGCAGCGGCAGCGTGACGTAGCGAAACAGCTTCCAGCCGGTGGCCCCATCCATGCGTGCCGCCCGGTACAGATCCTCCGGAATCACCTGCAGACCGGCCAATATCAGCAGAAAGACGAATGGCGTAGTCTTCCAGACGTCGGCCGCGATGGCTGCGTGCAGGGCCCAGAATGGGTCGCCGAGCCAGTTCACGTGGATTCCGAGTAGATAGTTGAGCACGCCGAAGTCGGCGTTGAAGATCCACTCCCAGAAGCGCGCCGCTACCACACCGGGGACCGCCCAGGGAACCAGCGCCAGGGCGCGTGCCGCTCCGCGGCCTCGGAAGCGCTGGTTGAGCAGCAGCGCCAGGCCCAGGCCCAGCGCCAGTTCCAACGCTACCGAGACTCCTACGAAGTACGCGGTGTTGCCCAGGGAATTCCAGAAGCGCTGGTCGGCGAGCAGCTGGCGATAGTTTTCCAGCCCGACAAAGCGTGAGATTCCGAAGATCGGCATCTCCTGCCGGAGGCTGAGCCACACGGTGGCCAGCACCGGGACGAGCGCCAGGGTGGCAGCAAAGCTCACCGCAGGTCCGACCAGCGCATAGCGCTCAAGGACGGCCCTCCGGCGGGAGTTCACTCCGCCTCCAGCAGGCGCGACACCTGTTCATCGGCCAGCCGCATGGCTTCTTCCGGCGTCCGGATCCCGGCCACCACCGCGCTCAGTTCCGGTTGCAGCACCTGCGAGATCATCAGGTAGTAGGGGGTGACCGGTCGGGGCTGCGCCTGTTCGAGCGCCGGCAGCAGGTCGGAAAGGAACGGGATGGCCTGTCTTACCTCGGGATCGCGGTACACCTCCATGTGCGCGGCCAGCACGCCCACGCGCAATACGATTTCCTTCTGCGAAGAGTGGCGGATCATGAAGCGCAGGAACTCGATCGCTTCCTTCTGATGGCGAGAGCGGGAATTCACGCCAAGATGAAAACCGCCCATCGTAGGCACGCTGGCGTGGCCCGGGAAGGACGGTACGATCTCGAGCCCGAAGCGGCCGGCCACCGCCGAATCCGGCTGCTGCATCAGCCGCCATACATAGGGCCAGTTGCGCATGAAGATGGCTCGCCCCGACTGGAAGATGTGCCGTGACGCTTCTTCATTGAGCGTCGTCACCAGCGCCGGGGTCACATGCTCGGTACGGATCATGGCGCTCATGAAACGGAGCGCTTCCTCGGTCTGCGGCTCACGCAGTGCGCTGCGGCCGCCCCGTAACACCTCTCCGCCGTTGCCGCGGATGAACTCCAGCGCCGAGCACACCAGCCCTTCGTACTGCATGCCTTGCCACAGAAACCCGGTGAGGCGTGGATCCTTTTCCTGCGCCAGAATGTGCTGGGCCTGGTGCAGCAGTTCCGGGTAGCTCTGGGGCGGGGAGAAACCGTACTTCTCGAGCAGATCGCGGCGATAGTAGAGGACTCCGGCGTCCACGAACCACGGGACCGCGTACAGCCGGCCGTCGAGCCGATCCACGGTGCGCGCGGCCGGATGTAACGGGGCCAGTTCGTTCTGCGGCACGTGCGGCGTTAACTCCGTGAGCCAACCGGCGCGCGCGAATTCAGGCACCCAGATGATGTCCATATCGATCAGGTCGATGTCCGCGGCGCCCGCCGGAAGGTTCAGCACATAGAACTGGTGTTGCTCATCGGTGGACGCGGGCAGGACCTGCTCGCGCACGCGAACGCCCGGATGTTCCTGCTCAAAACGGCGGACCAGGTCGCTCAAGAAGGCGTAGCGCGGATGCTTGGCGTGCGCGAACACCAGCGTGATGGTGCCGTCGTCGCGAGGAGTCTCGCGGTGTTGCCACCACGCCACCAGCCCCGTCACCAGGGCCACGGCCAACCCCGCCCTCCAAATTCGCGACCGCAGCATCGTCATCTCATGTCCTTGCCCGGCGCAGTCATGCTTGGAGAAGTTCGAGAATCGCCCGGTTCCATCCCTCCGGCCCCGGCGCCTCGGCGCGCGTGATTCTGGGCAGCTTGTCCAGCACTTGGGCGTCGAACACTCCCTCATGTCCGGGCAGCAAGACCGCGTGCTCCACGGCCGCCAGCATAGGCTGATCGTTGGCGCTGTCGCCCAGCGCCACGCTGCGCATGCGGACGTGCGAAGCGCGACGGTACAAGTCCATCAGCCTGCGCACCGCCTTGCCTTTGTCGCTTCCCGCAAACAAATGGTGGAAGCGCCCGCCGCGGACGACCTCGAGCCCGCGCTGCTGCGCAATCTGAACGAACCTGGATTCCGCCCGGGGGTCGGATCCGGCGAAAAAGAATGGCTCGTCGAAATCCCTCCGCTTGGCCAGGTCGGCCCGTCGCAGGTCGAGCCCGGTGTTGGCCGCGACCTCGCGCGCGCTCATCTGGTGAAACCCCGCCACCTCGGCGCCCGCTTCCGCCGCGAGCTCCTGCAGTTGTTCGACGATCTCGTCGTACGGCTTGCCCAATGCCAGGCAATGGTAGCGCCCCAGGCGAATCTCGCCGGGAATCTTGCGCTTGAAGTATTCCTGGGGGATGAACACGCCGCCCCCGTTCTCGGTGATGAAGGGATGAGGATTGCGCAGACGCCGGCGCAGGTCTTCGATCTCGGCGCGGGTCTTGCTGCTACAGAACACCAGCGGGATGGACCGCCGCTCCAACTCGTCGAGCGCGGGTTGGGCCGCCGCCCAGGAATAGGTACGATGGTCGAGCAGCGTCCCGTCGAGATCGGTGAAAACAACGTAGCGCGGGGGCAGGGGACTCACAAGTGCCGGAAGACCTCTTCTTCTTCCCTCTTGTCCCCGGGACGTGTTCTTGCCCCCAGCCATTCCCGCGCCATCTCGCGCCCGGCCAGCCCGAAGGCGATGGCCAGCGCAATCACGACCCCGGCAAACAGGATGGCAAAGGCCACCAGCAGTGCAGTCCGCCCGATGCGCAACTGCTCCAACGCCACCACCACCGTCAGGCTCAGCACGAGCACGCGGACGGCACCCGCCACCAACCGCGCGCCCCACCATTGCGCGTTCACCGCCGCCAGCAGCGCGCTGCGCGCCAGGAACTTGGCCACCAGCGATCCCAACAGCAGAACCAGCAGGGCGGTGATCAGGTCGGGCACGTAATTGACGAAGCGCACCACCAGGTTGTGCGTCATCTCCGTCGCGGCCGCCTCCAGCGCGATGAGGATGATCAGTACCCACAGCACACCCTGCAGAAGGCGCGCGGCAAAGTCGCTGGGCGCGCGGAACATGCCGCTGCGCGCTACCATGCTGCCCAACTCGGTTTCCATCATCATCCGGTCGAAGCGCAGCAGTTGCAGCAGTTTCTCGGTGATGCGGCGCGCCAGGAAGGCTACTGCGCCTCCGACCACCAGCACCACCAGCACGGTCACCAGTCCCGGAAGGATGGCAGAGAACTGGTCCGCCAGCCGTTGAAACGGAATCAGGAATGCTTTTTCAATCAGCGATTGCACGGGACTCCTCCTTCTCTACCTTCTCCGCCTTCTCCGCCTTCTCCGGCGGCGCGCCCGACCAGTGCGCCAGCAGGTAGGGCTTCTCTTCCACAAAGACCCTGCATAACTGCTCAATGCGTTCTTCCACTTGAAGAGCGTTGCTCTCCCGCACTTCCAACACGAACGACGCCGTCCGCCCCAGGTACAACGGCACCAGCGACTGCATCAGGTGGTCGCGATCCATCTTCTTCTGATGGTGTGCCGCCGCGTACTCGTAGATGAGGTGCACCCACAGGACATCCGGGATGCGGAACGTTTCACCCTCCACCTTCGCCCATGCCGACAGGGACTCGCGGGTCTCGGGCGAAAGGAACGCCCGGTACACCTCGTCCAGGTCGCGTACGCCCAGCGCATACGCGCGGATCATCCGGTTGACGTCCACCGTGATGGGCTCCACGCCCACATCGAACGGAAACCCGAACATGGGTACCGCTTCTGGTGCCTTGGGTTCCTTCCATACCGCCTGGTAGCTGCCCATCAAGGAGAACAGCGAGCCCACGACCTGGCGGAACATGGCGGTCAGGTCCGCTCCCGGATCTTTGGCGTCGTGCAGCTTGGCGCCCAGGTACGATTGGCCGATGTGGAACCCGTCTCCCATCGCCGTCACCGTCATCCAGATGTCGATGCCGAAGCGTGCCACGTCGGTCTCCCACACGTCCTTCGTCAGGTAGTGAGCGGCCAGGCGGCCGGAAAAACCGAAGTCTCCCCCGATGGGCTGCCGCACGCTCTTGCCGAACAGGGCTCGGGTCAGCGGATAGATGATGCCGTTGGTGATGGTGCCGTCGTACTTGTGGCGCAGGTAGTAAGGTGCGACGAAATCGATGTTGCGCTCCAGCACCGGCCGCACCAGCAGATCCACCCATTGCGGCGTGATGCTGCGCAGGTCTGAGTCCACCACCAGGCAGGCCTTCGCATTCAGCCGCCGCGCCACCTCGAAGATGGTGCGGAACGCGCTGCCCTTCCCCGGGATGCCGTGATACGGGGTGCTCAGCCGCTGCACCGGACGCACCGGGTGGGCCACCAGGAACAGCGAGTCCGTATCCACCTCGGCCTTCAGCACGACTTCCGGCGTGCCGTCCTTGGAGGCACCATCGGAATTGACCAGGATGGATCGCCGTTCGGGAAAGTACTTGGCCAGTCCGGCAGCTACGGCGCGCACCACGTGCCCGATCGTGCGCGCGTTGTTATAGCTGGGAATGCCCGCGATGATGTCCGCCTCTCCCACCTCCTTGAGGCGAGACTCCAGTTCGGCGGGCAGGAAGGCTTCCACGCTTCCTCTCTTTCGCAGACCAGGACAAAGGGCCGCTAGGCCGAAGCTGCCATCGGCTCGCGCTTGCGGCCGACAAACTCCGGGTTGTCCGCGTCCACCGCCTCCGACAGCGCACCCAGGAACCCGGGCAGCGCCGAAGTGATGCGGTTCCAGTTGGGGATCAAAGGCGCGCCCAACGGATCGGTGAAGTACTCGTCAGCCGCAATCTTCAGCGCCTGGGCAAAAGTCTCGACTGCGGTCTCTTCCTCGTGCCGGTCGAACGCCAGATCGTTGATCATGGCGTCGGCGTGGTAACGGGTAATGGTGTCTTCCGCTTTGCGCACGTAGCGGATCTGCAGTGTCTGCATGTGCCCTGCGTTGAAGCTCGCCCCTTCCGCTGCCAGGATGCGGAACAGCGCCTTCGCGATGTCCACGGACATCTTCATCAGCCCGCGCGAGGGGTCGCCCTGGGACAGGTCCTGGTGCTTGTGCTCGTAGTTGTCCGCGATGTCGACCTGGCACACGCGTTTGATCGAGCAATTGCGATAGATCTCCGCCAGCACTCCCACCTCCAGGCCCCAGTCCGACGGGATGCGGTTCACGCGCGCCAGATCCGCCTGCATGGAGAATTCGCCCGCCAGCGGATATCGGAAGCTGTCCATGTAAACCAGGAACGGCATGTGCCCGAAGATGGACTGCAACGCCCGCACCAGCGGAGAAACGAACAGTCGTGTCACGCGCCCGTGCATGCGGTCGCTCACGCGCGCGTAGAACCCCTTGCAGAACTCGAAATTGATGTTGGGATTCACCACCGGGTAGCACAATCGCGCCAGCATCCGCCGGTCGTAGTTCACGATGTCGCAGTCATGCAACGCAATACATCCTGCGCGTCGGCTGGCCAGTACGTACCCGTAGGCCATCCAGCAGGAGCGGCCCTTGCCATCCGGCCCCGCCCACAGACCGTTCTGTTCCAGCGTGCGGTACAGGCTCTGCACCCGTTCTCCGCTGTTCCACACCACCCGCACCTGGCTCGGCAGCACGTTCAACCGCTCCTTCACTTCGCGGAACTGTGCCGGCGTCGCGCCTGCCAGGGTCACCACAAATTGCTCGACGTAGCGCACGGAAGAGAGTTCGCCCAGGATGCGCGCCATCGCCGGCTTCTCGAACTCGGTGTACAGCGCCGGCAGGACCAGGGCGATGGGTTGTTGCTGGGCATACCGCTCCAGCTGCTTCTCCAAGACTTCCAGCTTGGCGTCGCCCAACCGGTGCAGCGTCGCGATAACACCCGTCTGGTAGAAGTCCGACATGAGTCCTTTCCTCCTCGGTGAAAAAAGTCCCTTGCGAGCGTCCCAGACGACGTGAATAAGAGCGCCCACAGGAGGTGGCGCAGAAACGAACCGGGCGATCTTACCCGAAAGAAGTTCTCTATGTTACCAACGCAAACTGTGATGCCTCAACAAAAATCGGACCGGTCCTGCCTCCTCGCCGGTCGCCCCGTCGGAATGCTCTTCTGCACTCGTTGTCGGTTGGCAGGGTCTCGAAACATCCGCCCCGTACCTACCTGGGCACTTGGTGTAACCTCGAGGCGCGGCTAGCATCGAACCGAGTGCCGGCCCAATTCCCTGCTCTCCCCTACGGGCCGGGGGCAGCACATTCCGGGCACTTTGGAGCTTTCGGACCTTGGCGAAGGAACGGATGGAGTTGGTGGCGACCCCGCCCGAGCTCAGCGACGAGAAGCGCCGCGCCAAGCGCTTCACCATGCGTCTGCCCATCCAGGTATATATCGACAACGGCATCATGCGCGAGGTTACGGGCGTGACTCGCGACCTGGGCGCCGGCGGCGTCTATTTCTATCTCGACACGCCCTTGCGTACCGGTGCGGAGATCGAGTACGTCGTCACCCTCCCCCGCGAACTCGTCCTCATGGACCGGGTTCAGGTGCGGTACCGGGGCCGCGTCGTCCGCACCGAGGTCGTCCCCGGCCAGCAGATCGGCATCGCCGCCGCCAGCACCCACTTCGAGTACGTGTAGCGGCTGCTAGCGGTTGGCTTTCGATTCCTCCGGCACTTAGCGCCCGCTTGTCTGCGATCTACAAATTGTCAGTCTTCAATGATTGACTGATTCATGGATTCAATTTCTCTGTGCCTCTGTGTCTCTGTGGCAAAATTGACCGTTTCGAAGGAGTCTCCATGTCCCAGTCTCTAGAAGGTCGCAATGCCGTCGTCTTCGGAGTAGCCAACAAGCGCTCGATCGCCTGGGCCATTGCGCAGAGTCTGGCTGGCGCCGGCGCCCGTCTCGCCATCACCTACCAGAATGCGCGGCTGGCCGAGGAAGCCCGCGACCTCATCGCCGAACTTCCCGGCGCGGAGGGTTTTCAATGCGATGTCTCCAGCGACCAGGAAGTCGAGCGTCTGTTCGGCGAGCTGCAATCCCGCTACGGCAAGCTGCATGTGCTGGTGCACTCCGTCGCCTATGCCCCCGCCGAGGAATTGAAGGGCGAGTTCGTGGACACGTCGCGCGAAGGCTTTCGCATCGCCCACGACGTCAGCGTCTACTCACTGATCGCGCTGGCGCGCGCCGCTGCCCCGCTCATGACTGAAGGCGGCAGCATCATCACCATGACCTACTACGGAGCCGAGAAGGTCGTGCCCCATTACAACGTCATGGGCGTGGCCAAGGCGGCGCTCGAGGCCAGCGTCCGTTACCTCGCCCACGACCTCGGCAAGCGCAACATCCGCGTCAACGCCATCTCCGCCGGGCCGATCAAGACCCTGGCCGCGCGTGGTATCGCCGGTCTCGGCGACATGCTCAAGTCCCACGCCGAGCGCGCCCCGCTCGGCCGCAACGTGGAGGTCGGCGAGGTCGGCTCCACCGCTCTGTTCCTGGCGACCGACGCTTCTCGCGCCATCACCGGCGAGGTGATCTACGTCGATTGCGGCTACAACATCATGGGATTCTAGGAAATTGAAGATTGATTCAGTGGATCATTGAATCATTGAAAACCACCCGCTTCGCGCAGGAGTGGCAGCACGCACCGCCTGAAAGCCTTCCAAAATGAGCAGATGATTCAATGATTCAATGACTCAATCGAGACGTGCCGCTCACTCTCTCCTGTGCGCTCAATCCTGATTTCGACGTCCCTCTCCCGCCGGAACCTCTCGAACTTCTCTCCCCACTCGATCAGCAGC
>DATIGQ010000211.1 GCA_035454605.1 Terriglobales bacterium | reverse complement strand
CAGTTCACCATGTAGCCGCCGAACGACGCTCCCAGCGCGCACACTCGCCCACGGTCGAGAAAGGGATACTTGGCGAGCGCGTAGTCCAGGCCCGTCATCAGGTCCCGATAGGCGCCGCCGCCCCAGTTGCCGTTGATCTTGTCGATGAACGCCTGCCCGTAGCCCGTCGAGCCGCGGAAGTTGATCATCACCACCACATACCCGCTGGCGGCGAAAAGCTGCGCGTTCCACCGATAGGTCCACGAATCGCCCCACGCCCCCTGCGGCCCGCCGTGCACCAGGAACTTCACCGGATATTTCTTGCTGGCGTCGAAATCCGGCGGCTTCACCAGGAACCCCTGGACCTTCACGCCGTCGCTACTGCGGAACCAGAAGGGCTCCAGCTCTGAAGTGTGCACACGCGCGAACACCGCATCGTTGAGGTTCGTAAGCGGCACTGCATGAACCTCTCCGCGCGACCACACGATCTCATAGATCTCGTTCGGCCTCTGGGCGGACATGCGTGTGGCAACAACAACGTAGGACGTGTGAAATCCTCCACTCTCTGGCACTACCGCCACCTCATCGTAGTGTCCTTGAGCGAACAATTCGACTTCCTGCTCTTTCATTCCCATCCAGAAGATCGGCTGTTGCCCCTGCTCCTCGGCCGTGAAGAACAATCCATCGGAACCCGGTGCCCAGGCCAGCGAATCCACCCATCGGTCGAACTTTTCCGTCAGGTTCGTAACTTTCCCTGTCTCCCGTTCATACAGCATCAGCCGCCAGCGATCGCTTTCGTAACCCGCGCGCAACTGCGCCTTATAGGCGATGTAGCGCCCGTCGGGTGAATAGAGCGGCGTCGAGTCCGCGCCCTTGTTGGTGGTGACTTGCTTTGTCTCTCCCGTCGCCACCTTCACCACGAAGATGTCCTCGTTGGTGCTGGTCGCCTCCACCGGATCGTGGTTGCTGGTGTAGGCCACCTCGCTGCCGTCGGGCGAGAACGAATAGTCGTCCTGCCCGCCCAGGCTGAACGGAGGCACGTCGTAGTCACCGGGCGTCAGGTCGCGCGCGCTGCCGCCCTCCACCGGGACGAGGAACAGATGGCTGCGCTTGCCGTCATCCCACTTGTTCCAGTGCCGGAAGAGCAGCCGCGTGTAGAGCGACGCCTTGACCTTCGATTTGGCCTTCGCCTCGTCGCGCGCCTTGTTGCAGGCGTCGTCCGCGCAATCGGGATACACCTCGGAGACGAACAGGATGTGCTTCCCGTCTGGCGACCACAGCGCGCCTTCCGCTCCGGTCGAGATGGAAGTCACGGCTTTCGCCTCGCCCGCCAGCGTGCCCGATTCCGGATCGAATCCCGTCGTCCAGATCTGCGAATCCTTGCGCGATCCGTAGAGGAAGCGTTTTCCGTCCGGCGCCCACCGCGGACGCTCCTCCCCCTCGCCGCTCGTCAACTGGCGCGCCTCGCCGCCTGCCACGGGCACCACCCAGATGTGCGGAATGCGCGTGTTGGCTGCCAGGTCCACGTGCGTGGCGGCGAACAGCACCCACCGCCCGTCGGGCGAGACTGCCGGGTCAGCCACGCGCTTGAGCGCCATCATGTCTTCGAACGTGAACGGATGCTGGTCCTGCGCTACGGCCAGGCACGGTATGAATAGAAAAAAGATGCAGAGCAACCGACGCCTCATCTCCCCCTCCTCGAAGCCCGCCAGTCTAAACCATTTGCCCTCCGCGACTTCGACCCGCACGCTCTCATGTGATCGCCCGCAATACTCCGGCAACCCGCCCTTCCCGCCGGCATCTAATTAGACATGCGCGTCCTGAGAGGCATCGCAGTCCTGTTGCTGGCCTTCACTTCGGTTGCTTTCGCCCGCGAAGGCAAGCTCGATCCCTCGCCGCCTGTCGGCATCACCCCCGCGGAAATCATCCGGCGCTTTGCCGCCAAGGAAAAAGAGTTCAAGCAGGCGCGCGACAACTACACCTTCCGCCAGGACGCCAAGATGCAGACCCTGGAGGGCAACCGAGTGGATGGCGAGTGGCGCCAGGTCATCGACGTCACCTTTGACAACCAGGGCCGCCGCGTCCAGCAAGTTGTCTTCGCTCCGGCGCCCACGTTGCGCCGCATCGGCGTCACCCGCGAAGACCTGGACGACCTCGAGAACCGGCTTCCCTTCGTCCTCACCAGCGATGAGATCGGCGATTACGAAATCGAATATGCCGGCCAGCAGCGCGTCGACGAGCTCGATACTTACGTCTTCGACGTCCGGCCCCGCCGCATCGAGAAGAACCGGCGCTACTTCGAAGGCCGCATCTGGGTGGACAACCTCGATTTCCAGATCGTTAAGACCTACGGCAAGAACGTGCCCGACATCAAGAGCCGCAGCGGCGAGAACCTGTTTCCCCGGTTCACCACCTACCGTGAGCAGATCGACGGCAAGTACTGGTTTCCCACCTATACCCGCGCCGATGACACCCTGCACTTTTCCAACCAGGATGTCGATATCCGCATGATCGTCCGCTACACCGACTACAAGCGCTTCGGCGCCGACGTGCGCATCACCTACGAAGGCAAGGAAATCCCCAAGGTCGAGCAGCCGCCTTCCAAGAACCCCTAATCGCCGCTAACCGCATCCGCAGTCGGAACCCTCCCATGATTGTCGTCCCGAGCGCAGCCTTGCTCGTCCGCCTCTGCGGCTTTTCTCCCCTGTTCCTTATCCTTGTCATCCCGAGCGCAGCCTTGGTCGTCCGCAGAAGCGGACGACCAAGGCGCAGTCGAGGGACAATGCCTTCGCTTTTCGGTGGGAGAGCTGGGCGTTAGCCCCGGGCAATCAGCTTCTGGCGCGAAACCCCGCCCTGTAGGAAAATAGTGCCCCTATGTTCTCCCGCTTCCTCCTTCTTTCTTTCGCCCTGCTCCTTCCCGCTTTCGCCCAGGAAGGCCCGCTCGATCCCTCGCCGCCCGCCGGCATCACTCCCCAGGAAATCATCCAGCGCTTCGCCGCCAAGGAAAAGGAATTCAAGCTGGCGCGCGAGAACTACGTCTATCGCCAGTCGGTAAAGGTGCAGGGCCTGGACGGCAACACCGTCACCGGCGAGTACCAGATCATCTTCGACGTCACCTACGACGATAAGCACAACCGCAAGGAGAACGTGCTCTTTGCGCCCCAGTCCACGCTCGAGAGAACGGGCATCGGCATGACCAAGGAGGACCACGACGACATCCGCAACCTGCTGCCCTTCGTCCTCACCTCCGACGAGCTGCCGCAATACAACGTCACCTATGCCGGCAAACAGCAGGTGGACGAGCTCGGCACCTACGTGTTCGAGATCGCACCCAAGCTCATCGAGAAGGGCAAGCGCTACTTCCAGGGACGCATTTGGGTGGATGACCGCGACTTTCAGATCGTCAAGACCTACGGCAAGCCGGTGCCCGAGACCCGGCCCAAGAAGAAGGGCGAGCAGGAGAACCTATTCCCCAACTTCTCCACCTACCGCGAGCAGATCGACGGACGCTACTGGTTCCCCACCTACTCGCGCGCCGACGAAGTCCTGCACTTCGCCACCAGCGACCAGCACATCCGCATCATCGTGAAGTACACCGACTACAAGTCTTTCGAGACCGGATTCCAGGAGAAGGTCACCTACCAGGGCGAAGCCGTCAAATCCAAGCCTGGCGACCAGTCGGCGCCGCCGCAGTCCAAGCCACAATAAGCCTCGGCTCTTGGCCCTTGGCTTTTGGCTTATTGCCTATTGCTTATCGCTGTTTGCTGAGTGCTGACTGCTGACTGCTGACTGCTTCAATAGAACAGATACTTCCGCCACTTCTCGTCCGAGCGCCCGATCAGGCGCATGATGTGGCGGCTGGTATGCAGGTTGAAGGCGCGCGGCTCGCGCAGCAGCGTCATGCTGGCCTCGATCACCATTTGGTTGCCCTTGCGGCGGTTGCAGGGATGGCAGGCCGCCACCAGGTTCTCCCACGTCGAAAGCCCGCCCCGCGACCGCGGCACGACGTGGTCCAGCGTCAGCTCGCTCGAGGGCATCACCGTGCCGCAGTACTGGCAGGTGTTGCGGTCCCGCAACAGGATGTTCTTTCGCGAAAGCGCCCGCGTCTGGTGCGGGATGCGGCGGTACTCCAGCAGGCGGATCACCGAAGGCAGCCGGATCTCGAAGCGCTCCGCGTGCAGGGTGTGGCCGTTCTCTTCCTCGGTGCGCGCCACGCCCTTCAGCACCAGCACGATTGCCCGCCGCGCCGCGCAGATGTTGATGGGTTCGTAGGACGCGTTCAGCACCAGCACCGGCGTGTGCATCACCGAAAGGCCGTTGCCCGGCCGTACCTCGGCGTGCCCGTTACCGTGGCCCCCGTGCTCCGTGTTGTGTGTCCGATGCGTCATCTCTTGCTGCTATCTTCGGAGGGGCACGACTTCAATCGTGCCACGACCGCCGTCCTAAGCCTGGGGCTTTGGCCCTTGAGATAAACTTCCGCCTTCTCCCTTCATCACTCTTGCTACCGTCGCGACGAACACGCTTCTCGCGCCCGCCCGCCGCAGCACCCGCGCGCATTCCGACGCCGTCGTGCCCGTAGTGAACACATCATCGACCACCACGACGTCCCGTCCAGCCACGGCCTCCGGCCGCGGAACGCTGAACGCGCCTCGCAGATTGGCGCGACGCTGATGCCGCGTCAGCCCGGTCTGCGACAACGTCGCACGCACTCGCCGCAGCGCGCCGGCATTCAGTTCAACCTGGTGCCACTCGCGACCGCGGACCCGCAACCTGCCCAGCGCAGCTTCCGCAATCCTCTCCGCCTGGTTGAACCCGCGCTCGCGCAACCTCTCCTGGTCGAGCGGCACCGGCACCAGCACCGGCCGCTCGGTCAGTTCCGTTCCCAGTCCTTCCAACGCGCCGGCCAGATACTCGCCCAGAACCTGCGCCGCCGGCAGCACACGTTCATATTTTAGAAGATGGATCAGCTCGCGCAGGTTGCCGTCATAGCCGCCGAACGCCACCGCCTTCACGTAGGGCGGGGCCGCCCGCCCGCACATGCCGCACAGCGGGACACTCGCCGCCGCCGCGTGCGGGCTGAACAGCCGCTCGCCGCATACCGCGCACACCGGTCCTGATATCGGAACAACTTGCGCCAGGCACTCCGGGCACACCGGCAGGCGGGAAAGATGGATGAGGGGGGCCCTACAGAGACGGCAATCGGCGGGAAACAGCGTCGCGGCCAGGCTTTCCGCGGCCACGCCTATCAGCCCTGCCAACGTACTTCGGCCCTTCGAGTTCAGGACCCGCGCGCGAATTAGGTCACTACTGCTGAAGACGACCCTCCGCCAACCGGACACCCGGCGGATAACGACTCAGTATACGACAGACCCCTCCTTATCCGCTTGTCCCTCGGCGGCGCCGCATGGTACCTTGCGCCCGCCGGATGCAACCATCAGGATGCATGCCGGGTTCCAATCATTCATCCATCAGGAGGAAGCGTGGCCACAGCCACCGAAGCTCAACCTCAGCAGGCCTCATTCCAGCCCTACGTT
>DATIGQ010000210.1 GCA_035454605.1 Terriglobales bacterium | reverse complement strand
CTCATGCTCGTCCGCCACAAGGTTGCCGACTTCAACGCCTGGAAGCAGGTCTTCGACTCGCACGCCGAGGCTCAGCGCGAGGCCGGTCTGCGCGTGGACCGCGTCCTGCGCAACTTCGACAATGCCAACGAGGTCTTCATCCTCTTCGAGGTCACCGACGTGGACAAGGCGCGTGGCTTTGTCTCCTCCCCCATGGTGCCGCAGGTAATGAAGATGGCGGGCGTGGTGGACAAGCCGGATATCTACTTCGTGTCGTGAAGGCAGCACTCAGCATTCGGCACTCAGCAGAGCCAATAGCCACGAGACAATATCTATTATTGCCACTTGACATCTATGCTATAATCTATTGGTGGAGGGAGCACCCTCCGCGCCTATGCCCCGCTCGCCCAAAGCCCAGGGTGAGCTGGTGGAGATACGGTTCCTGCTGGAGGCCACGTCCCACGGCCTGGAAGTCTCCAAGCCCTGGGGCGACAACCTGCCCTACGACTTTCTGGTCGGCCGCAAGGGGCGCTATCACCGTGTGCAGGTGAAGTCGTCCGCAACGCCCCACTGTCGCGGCTATCACGTGTCGTGCTTCCGGCCTGCGGGCCACCGGTCCTACCGGCCCGGCGAGGTGGATTTTCTCGCCGCCTATATCGGCCCGGAGGAAACCTGGTACGTGATTCCAGTGCGCGCCTTCGCACCGCGCAAGACCCTGACCGTGTTTCCCCGCCGGCCCCCCACTCGCGGCGGACGCTTCGAGCGCTTCCGCGACGCCTGGCACCTGCTGCGCAGGTGACGGCGCTCATCCAAACGCAACCCGTGTGCCCGGACGATGGATTCAATGATTCAATCGTGTTCTTGCTCCCTGCTACAATTCCCCCGCGCCTCAGGCTGCAAGCGAGCGGCTGACGATGAAATGTCCTTTTTGCGGTCACGAGAACGACAAGGTGGTGGACTCGCGCGAGTCCAAGGAAGGCGAGTCCATCCGCCGCCGCCGCGAATGCCTCAAGTGCGAGAAGCGCTTCACCACGTACGAGCGCATCGACGAGATTCCGTACATGGTGGTGAAGAAGGACGGCCGCCGGGAAAAGTTCGACCGCCAGAAGGTGCTCAACGGATTGCTGCGCGCCTGCGAGAAGCGCCCGGTGGCCATCGGCAAGCTGGAGCAGATCGTCAACGAAGCCGAAGGCTTCGTCATCGACTCCCCGGAGCGCGAGCGCAAGGCCAGCGAGATCGGCGAGCTCATCATGAACCGCCTCAAGCGCATCGACAAGGTCGCTTACGTCCGCTTCGCCAGCGTCTACATGGATTTTAAGGATGTGCAGGAGTTCATGGCCGAACTCAAGCACCTGTTGAAGTCGAAGGAAGGAGCCGCGCGCCCGCGCACGGCCGCCAAGACGTAAATATAGCTAGCTCGAAATTCGGTGCTCGGTACTCGCAACCGTTTATGGCACACAAGGTCACACTCATTCCCGGCGACGGCATCGGCCCGGAGGTCACCTCGGCCACGGTGCGGATCCTGGAAGCCACGGGAGTCAAGTTCGACTGGGAGACGTTTCACGCCGGCGCCGAGGCCTACGAAAGATACAAAGAGTACCTGCCCATGGCGCTGCTGGACTCCATTGGGCGCACGCGCGTCGGGTTGAAAGGACCGGTGACGACGCCGATCGGCGGCGGTTTTGCCTCCATCAACGTGGCCCTGCGCAAGAAGCTCGACCTATATGCCAACCTGCGTCCCATCCAGAATCTGCCCGGCATCCCCACGCGCTATCCCGGCGTGGACCTGATCATCGTGCGCGAGAACACCGAGAGCCTCTACTCCGGCATCGAGCACGAGGTGGTTCCGGGCGTGGTGGAGAGCCTGAAGATCATCACCGAGAAGGCGTCCACGCGCATCGCGCGCTTCGCCTTCGAGTACGCCCGCCGGGAGAAGCGGCACAAGGTGCACGCCATCCACAAGGCCAACATCATGAAGCTCTCCGATGGCCTCTTCCTGCGCTGCACGCGCACCGTGGCCAAGGAATTCCCCGAGATCACTTACGGCGAGCACATCGTGGACAACACCTGCATGCAACTGGTGATGAATCCCTACCAGTACGACGTGCTGGTGATGGAGAACCTCTACGGCGATATCATCAGCGACCTGTGCTCCGCCTTCGTGGGCGGGCTGGGCCTGGTGCCGGGAGCCAATATCGGCACCGACACGGCCGTGTTCGAGGCGGTGCACGGGTCCGCCCCCGACATTGCGGGCAAGGACATGGCCAACCCCACGGCGGTGCTGCAATCCGGCATCCTGATGCTGCGCCACCTGGGCGAAACCGAGGCCGCCAACCGCGCCCGCCTGGCGCTGGAGAAGGTCTATCGCGCCAAGCAGCACATCACCCGCGACGTGGGCGGCACGGCCTCCACCTCGGAGTTCACCGAGGCCGTGCTCGAGCAGCTTGCTGGCATCACCCACGACGACCTGGCCAAGCTGGCCTATCCGCCACCGGTAGAGGCGGCGCCGCAAGAACTCTAGAAGCCCGTTTCCCTCGCGAACCCGACCGTCGCTGCGTTCGCAGATCGAAGATCACAGATCAGACCTGCTCCCGGGCTTCTTCTTCGACTTTCTCCTCGAGCTGGCGGAGGGAGAGATGCTCGCGGCGGGCGAGGAGGAAGCCGGCGGGCGCGATGGCGACAAAGGTCACCAGCCAGAGCATGATGCCGCAACTGACGGCGAGCTCGGGTGGGGCTCCGAAGATGTGGGCAAGAGCAGCGATGTTGGCCAGTTGCGTGCCCCCGCCGACGGCGGGCAACTGGATGGTGGAGCCGGCGATGCCAAATCCCATCAGCAGCAGTACGTGCGGGATGGTCATGGAGCGCAAGGGCTCAGGGTAGGCGTGGGCGATTTCGCGGTAGGCGAGGGCGATCATCAGCCAGAGGAAGAGAGAGAGTCCGACGAGTTGGAAGAACGAGCGCCGGTCGTGGATGGTATGCAGGCCGCGGCCGAAGGCGCGGGCGCGGTCGGCAGCGGTGTGGGCCAGATGCGGAGCCCAGCGGACAAAACGACGCTCCACCCAAGCGGCCAGCCCTTCGCTGCCGCGCCACAAGAGGAACGCCCCGGTGATCATGCCCAGGACGGCAAACACCAGGAAGTATCCGAACACGGTGAACTGCGCAAAGTAGGGAAGAGGGCGCAGGCTGGGCGCAAAGAAAATGGTGAGGGTGACGAGGACGGCAAAGGAGCCGGTGTCGAAGATGCGCTCCACCATCCAGACCGCCACCTGGGAGGAAAAAGGAAGCTGCTGGCGGCGGGCGATGAGATAAGGACGGATGAGCTCGGCGGGCCGGCCGAGCAGGGCGAGCCCGGCGAAACCGATGACGGTGGCGGGGAGGAGATCGCGGGTGCGGGCGCGGCACACCGGGCGCAGGAAAATCTTCCAGCGCAAGGCGCGAATGATATAGCCGCAGTAGATGAGGAGGACGGCGAAGAAGATACGCCGGAGGTCGGCCCCACGGGTCTGCATCCAGAAGACGCCCCAGTCGAAGGTCTGCCAGGAGCGGAACTGCAAATAGAAGAGCACGCCCAGGATGACAAAGACGACAAGAGTGGCAAAAACATGCTTGCGAGACATGAAGCAGCAGTATGAACTGAGAACGGTGAACTGTGAACTGTGAAGTACGAAGCCCCTTTTGCTTGTCGGGGTATTCGTTCTAGACTCCGCAGAACTTCGGCCGGGGAGAGGCGCTGGTTTCGCAGATGCGAGCATGGGCGATCCTTCCATAGCGGCGTGGCAGCAGGAGTTGCGCTCCGCGAGAGCGCAAGAGGCCTGGGTGGAGTTCCTGGAGAACTACGGCGCCATCCTGCTGCAGGCGGTACGGCGCACCATCTGGGACCCGGAGCGGGCAGCGGATTGCTTCGTCTTCGTTTGCGAGCAGTTGAGCGCGCGTGGCTACCGCCGGCTGCTGCAGTACCGGCCGGAGAGCGAGACCAGCTTTGTCACCTGGTTGCGGGTAGTGGTGAGGAACCTGGCGCTGGACTGGCACCGCAAACAATACGGGAGGCAGCGCACGTTCGAGTCGGTGGGACGGCTTTCCTCCCTCCACCAGGAGATCTACCGGCTGCGTTACCAAGACGGCCGCTCGCTGGACGAGGTGTGCCTGGAACTGCGCGGCCGCTTTCCTGAACTGAACCAGGAAGAGGTGCAGCGCATGGATGCGGAGGTGCGGCAGTCGCTGAGTCCGAGGCAACAGTGGCTGCTGGCAGCGCAGCGCACCGATACGGTGGCGCTGGACGCCGAGGAAGAGACGCAGACGGAGGTTGCCGACCCAGCTCCGGGGCCGGAGGATTGGGCCATCTCGGCGGAGGAGTGGCAGAGGCTGGGGCGAGGCCTGGCGAAGCTGGAGGCGGCAGAGCGCCTGCTATTGCAGTTGCGTTTCGGGCAGGGAGCGACACTGGCGAAGATCGCGCAGTTCGCCGGCCTTCCCGACGCGCAGACGGCCGACCGGAGGATCCGCACCATCCTGGACAAGCTGAGAAGGGAGCTGGAATGAGGGAGAAGCGGAAAACGGGCGCGGACGTCCGTACACATGGGTAGGACACAAAGCCAATGAGCATTCCTTCCCCCAACCCGGCACCGCAGCGCACACGAAGCTGCCCGGACGAAGCGCGGCTGGCGGCTTACTTCGAGCGACGCCTGGAAGGTTCGCAGCAGAACGAAGTGGAAGCCCACGTGGCGAACTGCGAACACTGCCTGGCGCAGGTGGCGTTTCTGCTGGAGATTCAAGACGCCGAGTTGCCTGCGGTGCCGGCGTCGTTGCTGGAACGCGTGCGGCGGCCGGGGAGCGAGCGGTGGTCCTGGGCGCCGCTGGTGTGGAAGTGGAGCCCGGCGGTGGCCGCAGTGGCGGGCGTGGTGGTGATCGCGTCGGTCCTGATGATGCGGGAGACGCCGATACCGCAGGTCGCGTCGGAGGCTCCCGTGGTGCGGCAGCAAGCACCCGAGGCGGTCGCGCCAACTCCGCCGGCGGTGACGACAGAAACCAGGGCGAATCCTCCGGTGCGAGAGACGCGCAGCCCGACGCGCTCCTGGACGGAACCGCGGATGCTCGAGCCGAGGCCCGGAGCCGCGCTGGATGCGGCCAATCTGGAATTGCGGTGGGCGGCAGTCCCGCGGGCGTTGTTCTATGACGTGCGGATCACCGATCCCAGCGGACAGTTGGTGTGGAGCAGCAAGGTCGAACAGGAACGAGTCCGAGTACCGGCAGAGGCCGGCCTGAAGCCGGGCCCCTATTTCGTGTGGGTGCGGGCGCATCTGCCGGAAGGCAAGCTGATTCGCACGCAGGCCGTGTCGTTCCGCGTGCGGTAAAGGGCTGCCTAACAACCCTTTGGCCAAGACAGTCCAGTCCGTTGTTTTGCTCTGCGCATTGGCGCTGGCCGTGCCCGGCGCGGGAGCGCAAGCACCTGCCAGTGGCGGCGATGAGCTCCTGGCCAAGGCGCGCCAGACCTACGCCGAGCAAGGCGCGCAAGCCGCGTTGCCGGAATTCGAGGCGGCGCTGGCGGCGTTTCGCGCGGCGGGGAACGGCCGGGGAGAAGCCATCACCATCGGCCTGATGGGCAATTGCTACAAGCGGCTAGGAGACTACGAGCGCGCCCGGCAGATGCTGGAACAGGCGCTGGCCATGAAGCAGAAGCTGGGCGACCGCGCGGAAGAAGGGCGAACGCTCAGCCATTTGGGACTGTTGTTCTGGGAGATGGGGGACTATCCCAAGGCCACGGAGCGCCTAGAGCAGAGCATCGAGATCGCCCGCAAGATCGGCGACCGCCAACTGGAAGGGGCGTCGGCGAACAACCTGGGACTGGTGAACGACGAACAGGGAGACTACGAAAGCTCGCTCAAGAACTATCGGCATGCGCTGGAACTGCATCGGGCGGCGGGCTTCGAGCGGGGCGAGAGCGATGCCCTGGGCAACATCGGAGGAGTGAGCCTGCTGCTGGGACGCTACCGCGAAGCGCTGGAGTACTACCAGCAGTCGCTGGCCATGGGGGAGCGCAACGATCTGAAGCCTTCGATGGTGCAGGACCTGGGGAACATCGGCTTCTGTTACCTGGGCATGGGCCGGTTGGAGGAGGCGCAGGCGCAGTTCGAGCGTGCCCTGGAAATGGCGCGCAAAGCCGGGATGAAAAAAGAAGAAGCCGAGTTGCACAAAGGCCTGGGCTCGGGACTGGTGGGGCTGGGAAGATTCAACGCGGCATTGGAGGAATACGCCAAGGCCTTACGCGTGTACGAGGCCGCCGGGCTGAAGCGGGAATGGGTGGAGGGCTTGAGCGACCGGGGCGCGGTGTTCCTGATGCTGGGCGATCTGCTTTCGGCCGAGCACGACTTCACGACGGCGAGCGAACTGGCGCGCTCCATAGGGCATGCGCGAGGGGTCACGGCGAACTTGCTGGCGCTGGGCGACCTGGAAGCCAAGCGCAGCCGGCACGAGCGCGCGGCGGCCCTCTACCGGGATGTGCTGGAGCGCAGCCGCGCTTCCGGCAACCAGGATCTTTTGGCCACCAGCTACTTGCGGCTCACGCAGGCATTACGCCAGCAGGGAGATACGAAGAACGCGATGGCCAGCGCCAAGGCGGCACTGGAAGTCGCGCGGAATCAGTCCGCAGCTCCGACGGAAAGCGAAGCCCTGCTGTTGCTGGCTGACCTGCTGCGAAGGCAGGGGCAGCTCGAGCCGTCGCTGGAGCGCCTGTCGGAAGCGGAGAAGGTCGCGGGAACCATCGGGAATCCGGAATTGAACTGGCAGGTGCAGTACGGGAGGGGACAGACGCTGGAGGCGCTGGGCCGGGAGGAGGAGGCCATCGCGGCCTACCGGCGGGCGGTCGAGATCATCGAGAGCGTGCACGCGCAACTGCAGGAAGACCGCTACCGCTCCGGGTACCTGCAGGACAAGTCGCAGGTGTACGTGGCGCTGATCCGGCTGCTGCTCAAACAAGGCCACAGCGGCGACGCATTCTTCTTCGCGGAGAAACTGCGGGCCCAGGGGAGGCTGGCGCCGCTGGAGGGAGGCGCGGCGCCAGAGACGTCGCAGCGCGAGCTGGAGTTGCGGCTGCGCATACGGCGGTTGCGCCAGGCCATCGAGGAGGAGACAGCGAAGGGTTCGCAGTTCCGGCAGCGGGCGGCGGCGGTGTTCTCGGCGGAGCTGCAGGCGGCGCAGCGGGAGTACCAGAACCTGCTCGACGACCTGCGGCGCGGGCAGCGGAGCGGGCCGGTTGCCGTCGCCCGGGAAGACCAGATCCGGCAGAGCCTGCCCGCGGATGCCGCGTTGCTGGAATACGTGGTGACGCGTGACGCGGTGCTGATCTTCGTGCTGACCCGCGAGCGCCTGCGCACGACTTCAACGAAACTGCCGGTAGAGGAACTGGAGGCGCGCATCGAGCTGTTCCGCGACCTGCTCGGCCGCCGGAAGGGCGGGCAGTGGCGGGCTCCGGCGGAATCGCTGCGACAAAGCCTGATCGATCCGGTGGAAGCGGGAGGCGGGCTGGAGGGATACCGGAGCCTGTATTTGGTTCCGCACGGCGTGCTGCACTACCTGCCGTTCGCCGCGCTGGCGCGAGCCACCGACTCCGGTGCGCGCTTCCTGGTGGAGGACTACGACATCCAGTATCTGCCGTCCGCGAGCGCGTGGGCGACGGGAGCCGGCGCCCAGGCTGTGGATGGGCGACTGCTAGCCATGGCGCCGGCCCAGGCGCGGCTGGCGTTTGCGACCCGCGAGGTGGAGGACATCCGCGCCAGCTTCCCGGGGCAAGCGCGGGCGCTGGTGGGCAGGCGGGCCACCGAAGGAAGCTTCAAGCGGCTGGCCGGCGACTACGGGATCATTCACCTGGCAACCCACGGCTTCTTCAACAAGATCAACCCCATGTTCTCCGGAGTGCAGTTGGAGCCGGATGCTGTGGAAGACGGGCGCCTCGAAGTGCACGAGATCCTGGGACTGCGCTTACACGCGGGCCTGGTCACCTTGAGCGCTTGTGAAACCGCCCTGGGCAGCGGGTACTTCAGCGAGGTCCCGGCCGGAGACGATTTCGTGGGACTGACGGAGGCGTTCCTGGAGGCGGGAACAACTTCCGTGCTGGCGACGCTATGGCAGGTGAACGACCGCTCGACCTCGCAATTCATGACGGATTTCTATCAACATCTGCCGGCCAAGGGCGGCGCGGCGCTGGCGGCGGTGCAGCGCCGGATGCTGGCCAGCCCCGGCCGCTACCGGCATCCGTATTACTGGGCCCCGTTCGTTCTGGTGGGGGCAAACCGTGATATACAGGGCGGAATTCCGGCGGAAAAAGCGCCGGGCCGTCCGTAAGGCTTGACAGAGAGCCCAGGGTGAGGCGTCTCCAGGGCGTGGAGGGTAGGGTGATGCAGCAGAGAGCGTGGACGGCATGGCAGCGCAACCTTGGGCTCGTGGTTCTCATCGTCTCGGCGGTCTCGGCCGCCCCAGCGCAGCAGCTCCAGGTGAACTCCGCCGATCCACCGGCCGCGGAACAGGGCACCGTAAACCTGAACGTGACCATCGGCGGCAAGGGCTTCAAGAAGGGCGCGGCAGCCAGCTTCGTGCTCAGCGGCACGGATGACGCCGACGGCATCACGGTCAACAGCACGACCTTTGTCGGCGCGACGACTCTGGTGGCGAACATCACCGTCGCCGACACCGCCACCATCGCCAAGTTCGATATCAAGGTGCGCAACTCCGATGGCCGCATCGGCAAGGGGACGGAACTGTTCAGCGTGCTGGCCAAGGGGACCGGCCAGGACAGCACCTGCGCCACGCAGGGAACGCCTGCGGGCTGGGTGGTGGTGGAGGGCCTGCAGCGAACCAACCCTGATGGCACAGGTGAATTCACGTCGCAAGGCTTCGGAGTAGCCGTCCGCGCCCGTGCCGCCGACCTGGATGGCAATGGAAGCGTGGATGCGATCGTGGTCATGGCGGTTGCGGGTCAGGGGACGGGCGTGGTCAACTTCCTGCTCGATCCGGTGACGGGCCAGCGCCTGTCGGCC
This sequence comes from Terriglobales bacterium, assembly GCA_035454605.1. Lineage (NCBI taxonomy): Bacteria > Pseudomonadati > Acidobacteriota > Terriglobia > Terriglobales > Terriglobales bacterium. The sequence goes on along the minus strand of DATIGQ010000210.1, from coordinate 741 downwards.
TCCGTAGTGGCGAGTGACTTGGGAAGTGGCCTTCTCAGTGTCGGCGAAGTGAACGGCGACGGAATCCCGGATTTCGCCATGACTAACGGGCTGAGCGAGAGGGCGTTCGTGTTCCTCAGCAACATGTCGGGCGGCCAGCTCACCTACAGTCGCATCCAGCTTGACCGTCCAACGGACATCGCTCTGGCAGCGTTCTTCGGCAGCTTTGTGGCGCTGGGCGATCTGGACGGAGACGGGACAGACGAGCTGGCTGTCAGCGCTTCCGGGCAGGGCATCCATGGGAACAAGAATCCCGGCACTACCGTGATCTACCGTTTCGAAAGCGGCAGCTTCGTGCGAAAGGTCGTGATCGTGGACCCGCTGCCGAACCGCAGGAAGAACAGCGAATTCGGGGCGGTAGCCATCGGGAACGTGACCGGCGATGCTTCCGCGGACCTGGTCATCGGCCAGAGCGCTGGTGAAGTGGATGGTGTTTCCGAGGCCGGGCGCGTCTATGTCTTTCCGGGCCCGGTACTGTCGCCGAGTTTCGATCCCTCAAGCTACGTCACGCTGACCCTGCCGGGCGCGCTGATGTTCGGATTCAAGGTCGGGGTGGGTAACGTGGACGGCGTGGGTATTCCCGACGTGGTGGCGACGACCAAGTACAACAGCTTCGGCGATACGGAGCAGGCGGCAGTCTTCAGCGGTCCGGTGAGCACCGGCCAGACGCCCACCTATCGTCTGATGCCGCGGGCGGGAGCG
>DATIGQ010000209.1 GCA_035454605.1 Terriglobales bacterium | reverse complement strand
TTGATGTGGATGCCGCTCACGTTGTAGTGCAGCATGAGTTCTTCCGGCGCGCCGGCGGTTTCCACGTCCTCCACGGTCTGGAAGGCGTACACGTTGAACAAGCCGCTCTCCGCGCCCAGCAGTTTGCGGGCGCCCTTGCTGCAGGAGGAGAGGCGGTCGCTTTCGTTGAGCGCCCGCGAGATCATGATGCGCTGGTTGCCGTCCATGAGGTAGAGCGGGGCGGAATCCTCGAAGCAGACGCCGATGCCCAGCTCCAGGATGGGCAGCCCCGCGGGCCGCGACTTCTGGTTGTAGGCCTGCACGATCTCGAGCATCTCCCGCGCCAGCACGCAGGCCCGGGCCACGCAGTTGGAGGGCTCGCCCTCGCGCCCGAACAGCGCCAGAATCAGCGCGTCTCCTTCGATGAAGACTTTGGTGGCGCCGTACTTGGCCAGCAGCTTGTTCACCGGATCGTAGAAGTTCAGGCTGAAGTAGGAAGCCGGGTTGAGACCGCGCTCCATGAGCGTGCGGGTCAGAGTAGTGGAGTCGCGCACGTCGGCCTTGATCACCACATGGTGGATGACCTTGTCCTCCACCGGCTTCTGCTCCTCGGCCAGCAGGAACTCGTAGAGGGTGCTGTTGATGGCGGAGAGTTCTCGCAGCTTCTCGGTGGCCACCACGTTGACCGAGTCCATGGCGGAGTTGAGGGCCTCGAAGCGTCGCAGGTCGCGGTGGTAGCGCATAAAGTCACCCAGAAAGCGGCCGGCGATCTTGGCGCGCTCGGCGCCCTTGCAGCTCCCCACGCGCTTGACGGCGGAGTGCAGCCCGTCAGTGGAGATCTTGCCGTGCTCCTCCAGCAGGGTTTCCACCCGCTTGCGTTCGGTCCGTGAGATGAGCGCGTTCTTGAGCTGCTGCGCGTTGATGGGCGGCGAGTACTGGGCCAGCAGCGGCACGGCCTCGTAGGAGGCGATGACGTGATCCATCACCTGCTGCTTCTCCAGCAGGTCCACCCACGCGCCGAGCAGCGCTTTCTGCGACTTGCCGCGGGGTGTGGACTCATCGGGCGTGCCGCCGGCGGTGAGTTCCTGGGCGTTTTCCGGGGCGCTGAAGAAGGGGTCCAGGGCGCGGTCGTCGTCGGTGCCGCCGTTGGCGGCGATGTTCAACGAGCGCAGGAACTCGCAACTGATCTCCAGCATGGTCTGGAAACGGTCGGGGTCGCGCTCGTAGTTGCCCAGCATGACGTAGTGCTCGGCGTTGAGATAGTCGTCGCGCCCGTCCTCGGTAAACAGCAGGCGGTTGAGCAGCAGATCGTAGTGTCCGGCAGCCGCGGCTTCCCCGAACAGGGAGCGTCGCGTGCGCGAGAGGGTCTCCTTCTCGATCTCGCGCAGGGTCTCGAACAGGTCCTGGCCCACGCGGCGCAACAGCGATTTCTTGCCAATCTGCAGGGCGGCAAAGCGCTCGCGCATTTCCACGATGCGCGCCGGCTGGTGGGGACCTTCGTAGCTCTTGAGCTTGGTGCGACAACGCTCCAGGGTCTGGGTGAATTGGGCGCTCAGTTCGTTGCGCAAGAACTTGATGATGGCCAGTCGGGCCAGCAAGTCGATGGAAAGGTTGTTCTCCGCCTTGGCTCGGTTCAGCGCGGCGAGGTGCAGTTCCACCAGGCTGCGCTTGAAGTCGGCCGGATCGGCCTTGGCCTTGGCCGCTTCGGGGGGACGCACGATGGAGGGAGGCCGGGCGATGGAAGGTTCCTCCGCCACCAGGTCCTGCACATTGCCGTAGCGAGTGATGAGGCGAGCGATGTGCTGGCGGGCGGTATCGGCAAAGCGCGGGCTCAGGAATACGTCGTGCCGGACGTTGTCCACCCCGGCCAGCAGGCCCTCCAGACGCAACGAGGGCGTGTACGTGTTCAGGCTGAGTTCCTTGGCGTGATCGGCCAGGCTGCCGCGTTGCAGGAATGGGAACGGCGACATGAGCGCAGCGTGAAAACTGCTGCGCCCGAATTTACCACATCTGCCCGGCGAGTCCGGCAGGCGGCAGTCTTACTGCGCTCCTGCCGCCTTGCGGCTGGCTCTGCGGGCCGCTTCGAACTCATCGCCGGGCCTCCACTCGACGCCCTGGCGCAAGAGCGCGGCCTTCCAACCCAGCGTGAACCCGAAGCGGGCCAGCGTCTGCAGGGTGGTGAAATCCATGTCCTCGGTGTACTGGTCGCCTGGCTGGTGGTAGCGCTTGACGGTGTACTCGTCCCGCTGCTGGCGTCCCCATTCCAGGGTGCGCCCCTTGAACTTCAAGCCGGCTTCGACGGAGAACCCGGGCACGCCCACGCGCGCCAGGCTGAAGTGGTCGGAGCGATAGTAATACCCGGCCGAGGGGTTGGCATCCGGCACAATCTCCAGCCCGAAACTTTCGGCCGTGGCTTTTACCACCGGATAAAAGCTGGTGCGCTCCGCGCCGGAGACTTCTACTTCCTCCGGTTCACCGCGCGGCGGGATGCCGTCGAAATTCAGGTTGAGCACGAGACGCGCGGCCGGCATTGGCGGATGCTTGCCCAGGTACTCTGAACCCAGCAGCCCCTGCTCCTCCGCGGTCACCGCCGCGAACAGGATGGAACGCCGGGGGCGCTGGGACGCTTCGGCGAACACGCGCGCCATTTCCAACAGGGCGGCGCAACCGGTGGCGTTGTCCACCGCTCCGTTGAAGATGTTGTCGCCCGCCATGTTCGGGCGGATGCCCAGATGGTCGTAGTGCGCGGTGTAGATCACCGCTTGATTCCGGTACGCAGGATCCGACCCTTCCAGCTTCGCGATCACGTTGTTCGACTCAAAGCGGCGCACTTTGGTCACAAGGTGGGCTTTGAGGCGGAGCGGCAACTCGACGGGACGGAAGCTGCGCGAGCGAGCCTGCTGCATCAGTTCGTCCACATTCTTGCCGGCGGCAGCCAGGGCCTTGCGCGCCACCTCAAGCTGGATCCACGAGGCGGCATGAAGTTTGGGAGTCTCTGCCAGAAGATCCGAGCGCTCGCCGGACCAGGAGTTGCGTACCACGTTCCAGCCGTAGCTGGCCATCTCCGTCTTGTGGATCAGGATGGCGCCCACCGCACCGCGCCGCGCTGCCGCCTCAAACTTGTACGTCCAGCGGCCGTAATACGTGAGCGTCGGGCCCTTGAAGAACGCCGGATCGAGCGAGGGCGGCTCGTTCACCAGCATCAGCAGGACTTTGCCCTTCAGGTTGGCGCCCTTGTAGTCGTCCCAGCCGAATTCAGGAGCGGAAATGCCGTAGCCTACGAATACCACCGGCGCGTCGATGTCGGACTCCGTACCCTGCGTCTGATCCATGACTACATAGTCGTCCAGCATGCTGAGCTTCATTTCCTCGCCGGAAGCGGGAACCAGGGCGTAGGTGCTCTCCGGCTGCGTGGTCAGCCCCACCAGAGGAACGCGCTGCAGGTACGTGTTGTTGTCGCCGGCCGGTTTGAGGCCGTAGGAAGCGAACTGCTCGGCGATGTACTTGGCCGCCAGGTCGCCCCCGGGCTGGCCCGTGCCGCGGCCCTGCAGGCGGTCGTCGGCCAGGTAACGTACGTGCTCGCGGATCTTCTCCGCGTCGATGGCCTTCACTGCCCGCGCAACGGCGGGAGAAAGGTCCCGTTCCGCTCCCATAGCCTTGCGCTTTGTGCGCTGGCTTTGGGAGAACGCTCCCACCGCCCCGCACACCAGGAGAACGACCAAGAAGGCTGCCTTGTGGATGCGCATCAGAACCAACCTCAGTGGTGAGATGAATCCTCTATTCTACGCGATGCCTGGGGCGATTCTCTTGAGGGCGTGACCCGCGGACCGCGGGTCAGTTCTTCGACCCTCAACCGGCCATGTAGTCGACGACTTCTTCGCCGGGTGCGAACACTTGCGCTTTGGGCATGGAGGCAGCCGCCGCCAGCCGCTTGTTCAGCTCTTCCACCTCCGCGCGCAGCCACCCCACGGTCACCTGTTCGACCTTGCCCTCCGGTGAAATGTAGAACAAAGAGGGCACGTTGGTCAGGCCGTAGGCGTTGGAGACGGGATAGCTGTGGGTGTCGTCGAGAAAAACGGGGAAGGTGATGCCGAACTTTTCCTTGAACTGCGCCGTCTCCGGACGCGGGTTCTGCGAAATGCCTACGACCGTCACCTTGTCGCGCGGGTAGGCCTTGTACAGGCGCTCCAGAAAAGGAAACGTGTATTGGCAGGTGGGGCAGGAAACCTTGAAGAAGGCCGCCAGCACCGGGCCGCGCTGCCGCGCCTCCATCAGTGAGAAGTGATCGCCGTTCATACCCGGCAGTGAAATCTCAGGCGCCGGTTTCCCCTTGCCTATCGAGTCCATCCAGACCTCCGTCCCTATCTTAGTGGATGACGCAGGCCTCCTCCCGGCTTCAGCTTTACAGCATAGCGAAGCGGCCGAGGATCTTGCGGGTCAAGCCGGTGAGGGGAAGCGTGTGCAGGCGTGAGCGGGGAATCCAGCGACCACGTCCGGGTTTGGGCGCCTGGCTCAGCGTAACTACGCTCACCGTGAAGTCCGTGTTGGTGATGGCGTGCCGCATCCTGGCCACGGCGCTGCTCTCCGCCTGGTTCTGGGCGACTTCAGGGAGTTCCCACATGCCCGGCATCAGCGAAAGCCGCTCCGGACGCCGCACCAGGTAGACGGCCCGCGGCGTGGCAGCCAGTCCGTAAGTGACCCGGCTTTTGCGACGTCGCTGCGGCGGCGCCGTCTCGAGCGTCCCGCGTGTCCGGCACCACGCAGCCAGCGGGCACGCCTCACACCGCGGCGCCCGCGGCAGACACACCGTGGCGCCCAGTTCCATCATCGCCTGGTTAAAGTCACCGGGGCGGTTGCGGGAGATGAGAGCATTGGCTGCATCCCACAGGTGAGCGTGAGTCCCATTGCCCGGAGTTGCCAGCAAACGGCGCAGCACCCGTTCCACGTTACCGTCCACCACCGCCGTCGGTTCTCCGAACGCCAGGCTGGCGATGGCGGCCGCGCTGTAGCGACCGACTCCGGGCAGCGCGCGCAACTCCTCTGCAGAGCGCGGGAAGCGGCCGTTTCGCTCCCCGACCAGGACGCGAGCGGCCTGGTGCATCATGCGGGCACGCCGGTAGTATCCCAGGCCACTCCAGGCGGCCAGCACATCGGCCGGCCGTGCCGCTGCCAGCACACGCAGCCTGGGAAAGCGCCGCAGGAAGTCGGGGTAACGATCCAGCACTGCGGCCACCCGCGTCTGCTGCAGCATGACCTCCGAAGCCCAGACGCGATAGGGATCGCGGGTGCGCCGCCAGGGCAGATCGCGTCGGTGGCGGTCGTACCAGGCCAGCAGCCGGGCGCGCAGGCGAGGCAAGACGCGGACAGGAAGCCGGGCCATGGACGCACAGTATGCCTGAGCCGCCCGCCGGCATGTAACAACCAAACAAGAAGGCCGGCACCAGGCCGGCCTGCGTTATCTCACGAACTGCTCTATTGCGGTGGTTGGCCTTCCGGCTTCTTGCCGGAACCGGCTGCTGCCGCTGCCTTTTCCGCTTCCTCGCGTTTGGCGCGATAGGCCGCCAGGTTCTCTTTCGAGCGATCCAACGATTCCTGGTAGAGATTGCGGCGGAACTCGCTGGTTTCCGTTTCCAGTTGTTTCTGCAGTTTTTCGATGTTCTTCTCTACTGCCGCTTCGTCGGCCTTCGCCCGCTCTACGGCCGCCTCCGCATCCTTTGCCTCAGCAGAAGCCGGGGCCTGCTCGCCACTTTCCGCCGCCGGTGCTGTCGCCTGCGACTCGCCGGATTCGGCCGCGTTCGCAGGCGCAGCCGATGCGGCGGGAGCGGCCGCCGATGCCGCGGATTCCGATCCCGGCGGAGCCTTGGGCAGGTCCTCGGCGCGATACACCTTCTTGGACTTCGCGGCCTCCTGCTGCGCCTTCTTCTCCTTGTTGCGACGGGCCAGTTCTCCCAGCGAAGGCTGGTCCTGGTCCTGCGCCACCGCCACGCCGACCACCATCAGGCATCCCAGCGCGACCGCGAGTGCGCTGGCCATGCAGCGAAAACGGATCATTGTTTCCTCCTAGTAACGCACCTCGCGATAGGCGAGGATGGCGGGCGGCTGTGGCGTTTGCTTCTGCTTCAGCGCGCACAGGTCGTAGTTGATCACGGCGCTGCCGCCCAGCACGGTGTTATCCAGCGACTGCTGCCCGGCCAGCACCGCGCCCACGATGTTGGTGGGGTTGGCGCCGCCGCCGGTAAAGGCCACCACGCCCTTCACCAGGATCAAGCCGTAGAACTCCAGGCCACCGTTGATCTCCAGGTCGCCGTCTACCACTAGGATGCCGGCCCCAGTTGCCGCGTTGGTCAGCTTGAGGTCACCCGGAACATAGGTGACTTGATTCACAGCCCCTATCGGGTTGTCCGGATCGACCGGAGGAAAGGGACTGGGCGGCGTCCCGAACTTCTGGTCCGGTTGGGTGCCGCAATTCGGAGGCGAGCCGACACAAGTGTAGTTGTACGGCGGCCCGGTCACGTTCACCGATGCCGGGTTGCTGCCGAATGTCTCGACCATGCCGGGAATGTCATAGAACCAGGGCTGGTTCTGTGCGATGGGCGGATCTTGACCGGCCACGATGTTTTCCGACGCGCTGGGACTGTCCACAGTTTCCGACGAATAAATCGCCCACTTGCTCTTGTCGCAGATCTTACCCGGCCGATCCACGCAAGTCGTGACGTTCTGTCCGCTCACTTTCTTTGTGGTGCATTCGCACGAGCAGGCGTCGTAGCCGTTTACCGTCAGCTGACCACTCAGGCTGACGTGGTCCTGCGAGTCCACGGCCGCGTTGGTGATCATGGGCGGCTGTTCCGCCACCTCCATTTGCACCATGCGCCGCGCGCCGGTACGTGTGACCGCCAGCGCCGTCACCACGTACACCGGGCGCATGTACATGAACTGTGGCGGGGGCGGCTCCGAAGAGCAAGTGGCATAGCCGGCGGGCATCACCTTTTCATTCAAGCCGTCGTAGCACACCTGCGTGTTATACGTAGCTGCGTTCGCGCCTCCGTCTACGAAGAAGGGTGAGCCGCTCATGTTGGCCTTGGCGGT